>CAZCON010000037.1:0-9368 GCA_964500085.1 uncultured Lachnospiraceae bacterium | reverse complement strand
TTCCAAAAAGGAATTGCGGTATTTACTCTACTGTGCTAAACTGGAATTAGAACTGCGGCAGTCAAAAGCATCGTGCCGCTCTCCGGGCTCCGTTTCCGATACCGGGCCCCTATCCAACATACGAAATCTACTTACGGAGGAGCTATGAAAAAGCAGGATTACTTAAAATGGGATGAATACTTTATGGGAATTGCCATGCTCTCTGCAATGCGGAGCAAGGACCCCAACACCAGCGTGGGAGCCTGTATTGTCAGTCAGGACAACAAAATACTTTCTGTCGGCTACAATGGTATGCCTGCAGGCTGCTCTGATGACGAGTACCCCTGGGAACGGGAGGGAAATGCCCTCGAAACCAAATATTTTTATGTATGCCACGCAGAATTAAATGCTATTTTAAACTACTCCGGCGTAAATATGCGTGGGGCCAAGGTATATACTACCCTGTTTCCCTGCAACGAATGTACCAAGGCGCTGATTCAAACCGGTATCTCTGAGGTAATTTATCACTCTGACAAATATGCGGAAACCGACTCCGACAAGGCCTCCAAACGTATGCTGGACTCTGCCGGTGTCAAATACCGCAAGTACAAGCCGATTCACCGTCTTGTAACAATTCCTCTATAACCACGGACCTTTTGTATTTGTTGCCTTTACGCAATGCAAGCCCTGTTCCGGCATTGAAGCCCTACAGGTCTGACATATCGGACAGGCAGTATGAAAAAGAGAGGGCAGCGCACATACTTCTACGCTGTCCCTCTCACACTTTTTTAGTCCTTGCTCAGCTTTGCCGGATAATTCGGCAGCTTGCCATCCACAGCAAAGATATCATCATCCTCCAGCATTTTCCTTCCCTGACAGATAATACATTTCGTTTCTCCGTAGCCGCCGCAGAAGCCGCACAGTTTTCTTTTATTAATCGGATTTGTTTTTTCGCCAAAGCAGACCACACATACCGAAATGCCTTTTCCATTACACTGAGGGCATTTTTTCATAGCCTCCTACCTACCTTTCACATGATATTCTTCTATTCCAAAGAAAGGACCATGGTAGTAATACTCTCTCCCGGAAGCACTACCGTATTTCTTTCTCCCAGACCTCCGATTGCTTCATACAAAACATTCTTCGACGCATCCCTGATGCTTAACACCGACCGGTATATCTCACTTTTCGTAATCGTACATCCCTCAGCCGGAAGCTGCAATGTCTGCGCTTCCTCTCCAAGATTAATCACTACAATTACCAGCGTTTTTCCATCCTCACTAAGATAAGCGGAATTCTTAAAATTCACACCGCCCTCCATGGATGTTCCGATACGAGTGTAGCCCGGACGGATAAACTCCGAAAAATGACGTACTGCATAATAATCCGCACATAAAATCCAACCGTCCTCATTTACCTTTTTTCCGTTCTGGATTCCGATTAGTTCACCCGACTCAAAGCTTGCCTCATCATTCGGCCACACGGCGCTCCAGTAAATATAAGCATTCATTTCACCCTGTGTCATGGCATTATTGATAAGCGCCGCCGTCTGCAGACCTCTGCCGCGGAAAAACTCCGTTTGCCAGCGGCGATAACCATATTCTCCGAAATACTTTTCCAAATCCATGAAATTCCAGATAAAGGAATCATATTTTACGGTATTATTCTCCTCATCAGAATCACCGCCTATGTACAAATGATAGCCCACTCCGTAAATGCTCTCCGGCTTTGTATCAAGAATTTCCTTTACATAGCCGTACAGCTTAACCGGCTCACAGGTCATGGTTTCCGGTGCAATCATCCGCGGTGCCTCGTCACCAAAGGCCTTCTGAAACGCCTCGTACACTGCCAAAAAAGCCTTGGAATAAGACGCATAGCTTGCTGATTCCTCCATTCCAAACTCACAGCCGTCATAGCTTGCCACAAAATCACACTCATTCTGAATGGAAACATAATCTATCTTTACGCCCCAGTCCCGGTAGAACTGTACAGACTCCACCCACCACTGTGCATATTCCTCATACATATAAGTGCCATCCTCATGTTTTGCCAGCGTTCCGCCGCCATTGATGCTGTTATTTGACTTTAAATCTGCAGGCGGAGACCAGCAGGAAAGAAGCACTGTCGGCTCCTCGCCATACTCCGCTGCACGCTCTGCGGCCGCTTCATATATCTGAAGCATGGAACCGATATTTCCCGCATGTCCTTCCAGACTATAAGAATACTCATTTTTAAAACGGATAATCGACAGCTTTGCATCCGTAAACGCAGCATCCAACACCCCGTTTGCATTGTTGGTACGGAAAACCTGATCCGTATACCAGGTAAACGCACCTCCAAAGCCGTCCATGACCTGATGCTTTTCTTCCATGTCAAAGGTGTACTGCAAATACTTTTCGTCTGACATATTCTCCTCCGTGAGCGGCGTTCCGGTCCCCTCCGGAACCGGTGTCGCATTTTCTTCTACGACCGATGTCGTTGGAGACGGCTCCTTTGTACCGGACGTACCGGTTCCGCATGCCGAAAGCAGCACGGCACCTGTCAGAAGCAGTATGCTGATATTCTTCTTCATCCGATTTCCTCACTTTCTCTTTTATGGCTTCGCCCTTCCGGGCTCTCCTGCTATTTCTTTCCTGCATTTTCCGCAAGTATCTTCAGTTCTTCTACGGAAAATGTATAATGACTGTCGCAAAACTGGCAGTTTGTAGTAATCGGTTCGCCGTCTGCAATCATTTTTTCAAGCTCTGCCCGTCCAATACTAAGTAAGGCACGTTCCACCCGCTCCTTAGAGCAGTTACAGTAATAGGCAGTCGGAATCCGATCCAAAATTTTCAGTTGAAAGCCGGAAAAAATATATTCCAAAATCTCCTCCGGCGTCATCCCCTCTTCCAAAAGTCCGGAAACCGCCGTAACCTCTGTCAGCTTCTGCTCCAGATGAGAAATAACCTCCTCAGACGCATCCGGCATCAGCTGGATAATAAAGCCGCCAGCCTGTGCCACCGTATTATCGCGGTGCATCAGTACCCCTAAGGCTACCGAAGACGGCACCTGCTCGGAAGCCGCAAAATAATAGGTAAGATCCTCTGCAACCTCACCAGAAATCAGTTCCGTTTCGCCAACATACGGCTCCTTCAGACCAAGATCCTTAATCACACGAAGGCTTCCCTTTCCGACAGCCCCGCCCACTGCAAGCTTGCCCTCTGCGGTTGCCGGAAGCATCACCTCAGGATTCTGCACAAACCCTTTTACACGCGCCATGGAATCTGCTGTTACGGTTACGCTTCCAATCGGGCCGTCCCCCATCAGCTGAACCGTTAAAACATCTCCCCGACCCTTCATCATGCTTCCCATCATTGCCGCACCGGTTAAAAGTCTGCCAAGTGCAGCAGTTGCCACCGGACTGGTATTGTGAATATTTCTTGCCTTTTCCACCAGTTCTCTTGTGGTTGCCGCAAATGCCCGAATCTGACCGTCTGCCGCGCTTGCACGTACAATATAATCGTGATTATTACTCATAGCCATCCTCTCTTACAAATTCTTTCCCGAAAATCCAAACGGCATCAGCTCCTCTAACGTATAAATCAGATAATCCTCCTCGGAGCGTGCCAGAATAACCAAAAAGGTCTTCGGATCACAAAATTCCGTCATGACCTGTCTGCAAACACCGCAGGGAGCGCAAAACTCCTCGATTTTCGCATGCTTTCCCCCTACGATTGCAATTGCAAGGAACTCCTTCTTTCCTTCACTGACTGCCTTAAAAAAAGCCGTGCGCTCTGCACAGTTTGTCGGCGTATATGCTGCATTCTCAATATTGCAGCCACCAATAATTTCATGCTGTGCCGTCAGCAATGCCGCTCCTACCCGGAAATTTGAGTACGGGGCATACGCTCTTTCACGGTACTCACCCGCCACACGAATCAGCTTCCGGCAGACTGCATCACTCATGGCATCCGGAAGTTTTCTTCCGGATGTCTGCACTGCCGGCATTTTCCTTTCATATGGCTGCAACTCGGTTTTTCTGTCCTCTGCCATAAAAACACCGTCCTTTCCTGTCGCTTTTCCCATCTTCCCTTCGAGGCTTCGCATCAGTCACTGTTTTTTGCGATATCGGCTTCTGCCTTTAAAAGCTTCACAACGCGGCTTGTCCCAAGACGGGTGGCTCCCAGCTCCAAAAAATGCTCCGCGTCTGCCAGAGACGAAATACCGCCCGCAGCTTTCATCTGCACTCCCTTTCCGATATGCTCCGCAAACAGCTCAATATCCGCAAAGGTAGCGCCTGCCGTGGAAAATCCGGTCGAGGTCTTAATAAAATCCGCACCCGCCTCTGTCACGACATGGCACATTTTGATTTTTTCCTCTTCCGTCAAAAGACAGGTTTCAATAATCACCTTCAGGAGCTTTCCTCCACAGGCTTCCTTTACTGCCCGGATTTCCTCCAGTACCGAATCAAACCTTCCTTCCTTGACAAAGCCGAGATTAATCACCATGTCAATCTCATCTGCCCCGTTTGCCACTGCGTCCTTCGTTTCAAACACCTTAACCGCTGTGGTATTATAACCGTTTGGGAAACCAATCACCGTGCAAACCGGAAGCCTTTCTCCCAAATACGCCTTTGCCTGTTTCACAAACGACGGCGGAATACAGACGGACGCGGTTCCAAATGCCACGCCATCATCACAAAGCTGCCTGATTTCCTCCCATGTTGCCGTCTGCGAAAGCAGTGTATGATCCACAAAACCTATAATCCTTTTTTCCATCACAAAATCCTCACTTTTTACCGGCTCCGGCACAATCCCGCCGTCTTACAAAACCGTTCTCCTACGCCAGCTCCAGCGCAACCTGCATCATTTCATGGAAGCTTGTCTGTCTTTCCTCTGCGGAAAGTGCTTCCCCTGTATAGAGATGATCGGAAATCGTCAGCATACAGAGTGCCTGTTTTCCGGCATAGGCTGCATTCAGATACAATGCCGCCGCTTCCATTTCCACGCAAAGAATGCCCATTCGCTTCCAGCGGTCGTTAAAGGTCTCATCTGCATGATAAAATACGTCTGAGGAAAGAATATTCCCGACAGTCACCGGAAGCTTTTTTGCCTCTGCCACCTCTACCGCACGACGGAGCAGCTTATAATCTGCAAGCGGTGCAATCGTTCCAGGCAGATTATACTGCGCCGCATAGTTGCTGTTGGTAGACGCACCCATGCCAATGACCAAATCCCGCAGCTTCACTTGGTCAGAAATCCCTCCGGCAGAGCCTATCCTGATAATTCTGTCCACATCATAAAAATGATATAATTCATAGGAGTAAATGCCAATCGAAGGCATCCCCATGCCACTTCCCATGACGGAAACCCTTTTCCCCTGATACATACCGGTAAATCCCAGCATATTCCTCACCGTGTTAAAACACTCTACCTGTTCCAGATACGTATCTGCAATCACCTTTGCCCTCAACGGATCTCCCGGTAAAAGCACTGTTTTTGCAATTTCACCCTGCTTTGCCGCATTATGCGCTGTCGGTATTACTGCCATTTTTACTCCTTTCTGCCCTGCTTTCTGTTTACCTTTATGATAATAGTATACACTTTTTGTCAAAATGTCAATAACTGTAATCCCAAAAATGCTCCTTTTCCAACAAACGCAGTACACACCGGCTGTCGAAAAGGAGCATTTATGCTCTGTCTTCTTCGTCTCTTTCGTATTGTCTTTCTTAACCCTTTACACTGCCGAGTGCAACACCTGCAATAATGTACTTGGAAAGCAGGAAGTATACCACAAACAACGGCAGAACCGTAAGCGTAAGCCCCAAATAAACCGAGCCGAGCTCTGTCTTGTAAATATCACCACGCAACAGATTTACCATCATCGGCATCGTGTACTTTTTGGAGTCCGTCAGCAGCACCATCGGCAGGAACAGTTCATTCCACTTGGAAACAAATGAGAAGATTGCCTGCGTCGCAATTGCCGGTTTCATAATCGGCAGTACGATACGGTTAAAGATAAAGAACTCGCCTGCGCCATCAATACGTGCCGACTGCACAATTTCCATGGAAAGTGCCGGCTCCATGTACTGCTTCATAAAAAAGGTCACGGTAGGAACTGCGATGGACGGTAAAATAAGCGGTAACACATTGTTGTTAAAGCCAATCTTATACATCATCTGATAGAAACCGATCGATACCACCTGATTCGGAATCATCATTACCGCCATTATAAACGTAAAAAACGCTCTCCGGAACTTCCAGCGATAAGCTACAATGGAATATGCCGTCATGGAAGAGAAATATACCGCCAGCACCGTTGCTCCGGTGGAAATGATAATGGAATTCAGGAAACCGCGAATCGGGTCAAAGCTCTTTCCCGTAATTACATTGATATTATCAAACAGGTGTACGGACGGAATCAGCGACAGTGAATGCGACTGAATCTCTGCCGTAGAACGTGTGGCATTCACAATCATAATCCAAAACGGTAAAATACTCAGTAGCGCAAGGAAAATAAGGAAAACATAAATCAAAATCTTTACACACACGGAACCCGCACTGTTTTTCTTCTTCTCCATTTAGTTTTCCCCTCCCTTCAGGCTCTGCTTCTGCTCTTTGCGTGCCTTTTTAAACGCTTTTACCTGTGCCTTTTCAATCTTGTGCATTGCGATTTCATCCTTGTCACGCATCACAAAGAAAATAACAACAGCAAGAGCTCCAATAATCAAAAACATAATCATGCTGGCTGCCGCCGCACGGTTGTACATATTACTTCCTGCAAATGCCTGCTCATAAATAAAGACGCTGGTTGTCTTTATGGATTCCTTGGTTCCCGCATTGGAATTGTACAGGTGCGGAATATCAAACATCGTCAGACCACCGATCATACTGGTAACCAGTGTAAACAATACAATCGTCTTCAGATTCGGAAGCGTTACACGGAAAAACTTCTGCACACCGTTTGCTCCGTCGATATCAGCTGCTTCAAAAATCTCCGGATTAATACCAAGAATACCGGAATTCAGCACTACCATTGTATAGCCATACCACATCCAGAACTGGATGAACGCAACAATCAGTCTTGCTGCTGTCTGCGACTGCGGGAAATTGAACTCTGCATCCAGAATACCTAAAGAGGTCAGCAAATCATTTACCGGTCCAATCGGATAAGCAAACAAAGACGTAAACAGCATTGCAATCGTTGCCTGTGTAATAATGTTCGGCATATAGAATACTACCTTAAAAAAGCCCTGTCCCTTAATCTTTCTGCGGGTGTTGGTAAACATCACCGCAAGCACAAATGCCAGTACAATCTGCGGAATAAAATTCAGCGTCCATAGTATCACCGTGTTCTTCAGACATTTTAAAAATACCGGCTCGCTCAATATCGTCTTAAAATTCTCAAATGGATCGTCCAGAATTGCAAAGTCCGGCGGAATCAAGCCCTTCATGTTGGAGAAGGAAATGACAATGGTATACCCAATCGGGTACAACATAAATATGGCAAATGCAATTATAAACGGTGCTGCAAAAATGTAGCCCCACTTTGCATAACTAAATTTCTTCTGTTTCAAAATATCCACCTCCGCAATATATAACACAGTTCAAGCTGTATCTAACTCCTACTTTGCTTTAGTGCAGCAAAGCCCTCTTACAGAAAGAAAGGGCAGACGGAGAAATCCGTCCGCCCCTGTCTATTCGCAATATTGTAATTACTCTACAACAATGTCAAGCTTAGACTTAACATTTGCCTTGAACTGTGCAATTGCCTCATCGCGGGAAACGGTTCCTGCAACATAGGAACGAACTGCATTACGCCACTCAGTGTTGATGGTCTCATCATACTGGGTCAGGTTTCTACCATTTGCATACTGGTTAGCCGGTACGAAATAGTCGAACATGTTCTGTCCGCCAAGGAAATCAAGCTCGCCGTTGGAGTTCTCCATTACGGTACCGCTTACTACGGTATCCTTCGTGCCGCCTTCGCCATTGAGAGTACCGTTAGCCCACATGTACTGTAAGCTGTTCTCATCAAAGTCAAGGGTAATCCACTGAACGATATCAGCAACAACCTGCTGCTTCTCATCGCTCATGTTCTCTACAGCAGACTTACTGGAAGCAATCCAGGTACCGCCCCAGCAGAAACCAATCGGAGAATCGCAGACAGCCCAGTCACCATAGGTGCCTTCGCCAACTGCTGCACCGCCGCAGTTCGGAGCGATGGTGTAGTTGATTAACCAAGCCGGTCCGAAGAAACCAAGGATTCCCTTCTCGCCTTCACCCTTCATATCTGCGAACCAAGCATCCTGCCAGTCCTGCGTCTCGTTGTGGTAGTTGTTCTCCTTTAACTTCAGGGAAACATCAAGAAGTGCTTCTCTCTTCGGGTCGATAACGAGCTTGCCGTCTACTACCCAAGCGCTGTCGGAGCTGTTCTCAATTGCGTGCCATACATCGCCGTCACCGGAAACAATGCCGTAGCCCTTTGCCTTTAACTCCTCAGCTGCCTCCCAGAACTTATCCCAGCTGCCGGAACCGCCGCCGATCTTTGCAGATACGGTAGCCGGATCATCCGTGCCCCAGGTGTCCTTTGCAACGGAACGACGATAAATGAAGCAACCGCCGGTGGACTGATACGGAAGAGCTACAACCTTATTGTCGCTTGCTCTGGTACCGATCTCTGCAGCGTAGGTAGCCGTCTTGGACGCTGCCATCATCGCGTCGGTCTCAATGCCGAGCTCATCATAGGTTGCTGCAAAGCTGGAAGCATCGCCGGTCGTATACTTTAATACGAAAGCGGATTCCAAACCGTAGATGTCCGGAGCCTGATCTCCGCCTGCCTTTAACATCTCGTCAAGAGCCGGCTGATAAGCACCGTCCGTGGTTGCAATAATAGTTTCTTTCATGGTGTAGCCGAGTTCCGGATGCATATCCAAGTACTTCTGTACCATCTTCGGAATCTCGTCAGTGAAGGACATTACGTTAATGACCTTCCCCTCATCCTTCTTACCACAGCCTGCAAATACAGTAGCTACCATGGCAACAGAAAGAAGAGCTGCTAATAACTTCTTCTTCATTTTTTTTCCTCCCTCTGGAAAATAGTAATTTTATGTTACAGACATATTATACCAGTCACTCATCCGTTCTTCTACACAAATATTGCTTTTTATGTTCCTAATTCTTGCTATTGTGCATTTTGTCGGATTTGAAAAGTTTTTTTTTAAAAAAATTATGCTATATGGAAAAACACACTTCCAAAAGCCGCAAAAATATGCTAGAATACAGAAGTATATCGGTGAGAACTCGCCAAAAACCAGCCGCATAATTTTGTGCATTTTTGTTTCCCAGGCGAATTTCCTATAAATTTTTCTCAAAAATAGCACTTTTTTACCATCGGCTTATTCCAAGATT
>CAZCON010000036.1:0-9529 GCA_964500085.1 uncultured Lachnospiraceae bacterium | reverse complement strand
ACCCTCAACATCCTCTGCAATAATAAGAAGTCTCTGTCCGGACTGCACAATCTGCTCAAGCACCGGCAGGATATCCTGAATGTTGGAAATCTTCTTGTCGGTAATCAGAATATACGGATTGTCAAGAACTGCCTCCATCTTATCCATATCGGTTGCCATGTAGGCAGAAATATAACCGCGGTCAAACTGCATACCTTCTACCAAGTCAAGCTCTGTCTGCATGGTCTTGGACTCCTCAATGGTAATAACACCATCCTTGGAAACCTTTTCCATAGCGTCTGCTACCATCTGACCAACCATCTCATCCCCTGCGGAGATAGCGGCAACCTTTGCCACCTGCTCCTTACCGGTAATTGCAGAGCTCATGGTGGAGATTGCTTCTACTGCACACTCCGTTGCCTTTTTCATACCCTTTCTTAAAATAATCGGGTTTGCGCCGGCGGCAAGATTCTTCATTCCTTCGTTAATCATTGCCTGTGCAAGTACCGTAGCGGTCGTCGTACCATCGCCAGCCACATCATTGGTCTTGGTTGCAACCTCCTTTACGAGCTGTGCGCCCATATTCTCAAATGCATCCTCTAACTCAATTTCCTTTGCAATGGTAACGCCATCATTGGTAATGAGCGGAGCGCCGTAGGACTTATCCAGTACCACGTTTCTTCCCTTCGGTCCAAGCGTAACCTTTACCGTATTTGCTAACTTATTCACACCCTGCTCTAATGCAGTTCTGGCTTCTGCGCCATACTTAACTTCCTTTGCCATAATCATAACCTCCATTTTTTAATCAAACAGCTTTCCTCCCTGCGTCCTCTGACGCAGGCTGCTCCTGCGATATACGTCTTACTCTTCCACAATAGCCACAATATCGTTTTGCTTTACAATAATATACTCTTCCTCGCCAAGCTTTACCTCTGTACCTGCATACTTAGAGTAAATTACCTTATCTCCTGCCTTTACCTGCATGGTCACTTCCTTACCGTCTACCACGCCACCCGGTCCTACGGCAATTACCTCTGCCTGCTGCGGCTTCTCCTTTGCCTGCCCCGGAAGTACAATTCCGGACTTCGTGGTTTCCTCAGCTACGAGCTGTTTTAAAACTACCTTGTCACCTAACGGTACTAACTTCATAATAATTCCTCCTTCTATTTTGCGCGATATAAAATACCGCTTCCTGTCGTTTTTTGTTAGCACTCTTCCTCTTCGAGTGCTAACCGATATCCCTATATTACATACTTACGCTAAAACTTGCAAGCTTTTTTCGTTTGAAAAAATGCTGTATTTTCATCGCATGCTAATATATTCTCAAATATTCTCTGTTATTCTAAAATATACTAACTTATTCCGGCTCTACTCCGTTTGTTTTCAGAATTGCCCGCGGAAGCGCGTCCTTCGAATTTTTCCACGGTTCATCGGCATATCGGTAATCAAACTTGTCAATAAACCAGTCTAAATCGTCCCTCACACGCTTCATGTTCTCTAAGTAGGTCTGATGCAGCACCTCCCCAAACGCCGCAAGCTCACTGCCCGAAAGATGCTTCGGTGCCTCAGCATACAAAAGCGCGTAGTGTTTACTACAAAATCCCTTGGCTTCCGCAAACTTTCTCCGAAACTCCGCTTCTCTTTCATAAAGATAAAAGACCGTATCAATGTAGCGTTCAAATACATTTTCAATGCGCCCGCACACAAAGCAGGAGCACTCCAGACGCTTCATATAGTCCACAAGCGGTGCGGTTCCTTTTTTCTTAAACAGCCCGCCGCCGGTCATCGGCGCTCCGGAAAGCTTCTCCACCTCCCGAATCGTGTAATCCATATGAGTCTTTAAAATCAGTGCAAGCCCAAGCCGGTTTTGCTGCCGGTACAGTTTCTGTGCATGCTCTGCACAAAAGCCCAGCTTATCCGTCACCATCCGTACATCATCCTCCATATAGCTTGGTCCCAGCGTATACTCAATGGACGCATTTTCCAGACTCTGCCACATGGCACAGACCGGGCACTCACAAGCCGTCTCAAACGCCTCATTTACCGGAATGGTATATAACTGTTCCTTCATCTGATACCTCCTTAAAACACAGAAAGCACCGGCATCCCCTTCCGGCGCTCCGGTGCAGTTTCTTTATTTTACAATATTCTCCTGCGTCATCTCCGCAGTAATCAATTCCTTTATATCCCTTGCCTTATTTTTAATACGATCCGTCGCAGTCCGCGAAACAATCACCTTGGAAATCAGACGCCCTGCCTCGTCATACCGTCCGATACGCCGTCCAATATCTGCCAGCATACAATACAGCGTCATCTCATCCATGCCGCATATCGGATAATCCTCCTTCAGCGTTGCCTCCTGAAATCCGTCGTAGGCCGAGGTCAAAAACTCAAGCTCCTGCGCCTCCAACGCTTTCTTTTCCTTTGCATCCGTACACTCCTCTGTTCTGGAGCGAAGAAGCCATGCCGTTTTTAAACAGATATATGCACGCTCACTGACCTTGGAATGCTTTACCATCGCATTTGCAAGTGCAAGACGGTGCTTTAAAATGGCATCCTCATAGGAAAACACACCGTCATTTTTCATTGTTGCATGAAACTTTTTAGAAATATGTTCAAGCACGAGCTTCGACTGTGCAAAGGTAATCGTGGTAAAAAAGCGGGTCAGGGCTGCATATCCGCATCGCGGGCAAACAATTGCATCATACTTCAGCGGATCAATCCCATGGTAGCGCGGACGCAAATCAGAATCCGTTCCAATCAGCTTTGCTTTACCGGTGCGTACTGCGCTCATCTTAAACTCCATATCACAAACCGGACAGGTGTGCGACTTTTCAAACAAATAGTCTGCCTCTGTCTTTTCATGCTTTTCTGCTTCTGTTTTTGCTTCTTTCTTTTTCCCCTCAATATCCCCATAAATTTCCATCTTACTGACGGCATCCAGACCCAAATCTTCTAGTCCTGACAATAAACTACTCATAAGTTCCTCCTCCGAAGACTGTCATTTCGGCTTCTTTTGTCAAAAACCCTCTATAATAATCATACTATGCTTTTTCCCTTTTCGCAAGCATTTTTTCAGAAAACACACCATACATTACACTCAACATACGAATTCGAGGTTTTTATGAATTCCACGGAGGAACCAACCACAACCTACCGTATTGTGAAATACGGTCTTCTTATTTTTACACTCGCATTTTTCTTTCTTGCCGGCGGCCGGATGCTGAACTCCACGCTGTCTGTCTCCGGTAAAGTAAAGAAGCTTCCGATTTACTGCGTCGATACGGAGAAAAAAAAGGTGGCACTGAGCTTTGACGCGGCGTGGGGGAACGATGACACCCGGAATCTTCTGGAAATTTTAAAAAAACACAACGTCCGCGTTACCTTCTTTATGACCGGAGAATGGGTAAACAAGTACCCTGAGGATGTAAAAGCCATTCTGGCGGACGGTCATGACCTTGGTAACCATAGTGAAAACCACAAACAGATGTCACAGCTTACTGCCGAGCAATGCCGCACAGAAATACAAAAAGTCCATGACCGTGTCAAAGAACTGACCGGTGCAGAGATGACCCTGTTCCGCCCGCCTTATGGCGATTATAACAATACACTGGTAGAGGTCACCAATGAATTAGGATATCACTGCGTACAATGGGATGTAGATTCTCTCGACTGGAAGGACTACGGTACCGACTCCATCATCAATACCGTCGTCAACCATAAGCATCTCGGAAACGGTTCCATTATCCTCATGCACAACGGTGCAAAATATACACCGGAAGCACTGGAGGCTGTTATTCTGGGATTACGGGAGAAGGGCTATGAGCTTGTGCCGATATCGGAGCTGATTTATAAAGAAAACTATGAGATGGATCACGAGGGGCGGCAGCATTTAAAGGAGGGCTCCACAAATACTCCGCAGACGACCGGTTTACAGAAGTCTACCGGGACAGGAGCGCCTCTGCCGTTACCGTCTGTAGCACCTGACGATAAGTCTCAGACATATAAGCCTTTATCACAGACTGCGTAAGCATTCAGGAGCTTACATAAAACAAGAAGTCCCTGTAGCAATCTGCACCGTTACAGGGACTTACTGTATTATTCCATGCTTCCGTTTTCTTCCTCTAATTTCGTCACTCGCACCAAATCTACCATTTTTCCCTTAACTCTTCTTATCTCAAAACGATAGCCCTGTTCTTCTACCGGAGGATATTCTGTCTCTTCCTCCGATGGCAGATGTCCCAGCCTTGATGTCAGGTACCCGTTCACGGTATCTGCCTCCTCCTCTGCAAAATCCAGCGCAAGCAAATCCTCTAATTTTTCCAACGGAGTAAAGCCACGGACAAGCCATGTGCCATCCGCTTCCGCCATAATTTCCTGTTCCTCCTCATCATACTCATCCTGAATATCCCCTACAATTTCCTCCAGTAAATCCTCCATTGCCACAATGCCCGCTGTCTGTCCATATTCATCGATTACTACTGCCATGTGCATTTTCTTCTCCTGCATATCATGCAACAGTACGTCGATATTCTGTGTCTCCGGTACAAAATACGGCTCTCTGGCGATTTCTGTCAACGGTGTATTTTTCAAAACCTCCGGTGCATTACGGTATTCCATATAATAGACAGTCAGGTCCTTCAAATGCAAAATTCCCGTAATATTGTCCAGATTCTCTCCATACAGCGGAAAGCGGGAATAATTCTCTTTTAAGCAGAATTCCAATGCTTCTTCTATCCCCATTTCTTCTCGGATGCCAATGATTTTCTTTTTTCTTGTCATGACGTCCTTCACTGCCTTCGCATCAAAATCCATGACATTCGTAATCATTTCAGCCTCTTCCTCTGCAATGAGCCCCTGCTCCTGCCCTTCCGTTACGATAGAAAGAATTTCTTCCTCAGTAACATTTTCCTCCATATCAGCAGAGCATATGCCAAATACCCTGACAATTCCTCCTGCCGCACATTCTGCCAGAAAAGCAAGCGGTGCAAATAATACCATAAACACCTCTACAAAGCCGCAGATTCGGAAAGAAAAACGCTCAGCATACCGGAAGGCAAGCTTTTTCGGCACCTTAATCGTAAGAAGCTCTGCCAGCCATAAAAATGCCACCGTAAGCAGTACCAAAATAAGTATCCGATACACCTCTGACAGCCTGTACACAGACAATACCGCTTTTAACCGCGGTATTACGCTTACCTTCATAAGCATCGCATATGTAACTCCGCAGAAAAACACTGTTGCCATACGAAGAAAATCCAGAATCGTAGTACAGCGTCTTTTGCGGTCAAACAGCTTTTCCAGTCGTTTTGCCCGTTTTTCTCCCTCGGATGCACGTTTTCGAATGGTCGTACCCAGCGTCTCATCAAGCGCAGTCTCTGCTGCAGCGGCAAGGGCATTTACAAAAAGCAGCAGTACAATCGTTACTGCCTTTCCTATGGGATATTCCTGCATAAATGCAACGTCCCCTTTCTTTCTTTTGTTATGTATCCAGCGCAAGGCTGACACAAAGTGCCTTGTTGATACGTTCCAACACATCACGGTCTAAGTGACAGACCTTTTCCTTCAGTCTGACCTTGTCAATGGTGCGAACCTGTTCCAGCAATATCACGGAATCCCGCATAATATCGTACTTATTTGCATTGATTTCCACATGCGTCGGCAGCTTTGCCTTATTCATTTTCGAGGTGATTGCCGCGCAAATTACCGTCGGACTGTGTCTGTTTCCGATGTCGTTCTGAATAATCAATACCGGACGGATTCCTCCCTGCTCTGAGCCTACCACCGGGCGAAGGTCCGCATAAAAAATATCTCCACGTCGAATTACCATGTTTACACGCTCCACTTTTACTCTATAGCAACAGTATTCCCTGATATTTTGTTCTTATACCGAATCCTGTATGCTATATTGTATGCGTTATACAAAGTGTCGTGCGCCAACGGCTTCTCCCTTTTGATAATAAACCCGCGGAATCCGTTTTCCGACATTACAAACCATTTCGTAATGAAATGAATGCGATAAAGCTCCTATTTCCTCCGCAGTAATCCGCTCTGTCCCCTCACTTCCCATCAGGGTCACGGTATCTCCCCTTTTCACGGCTTCCACCTCTGTTACATCTACCATCATCTGGTCCATACATATCCGTCCCACAATCGGCACACTTTTTCCATGCAGCAGCACCCTGCCGCAATTGGAAAGTGCCCGCGGATATCCGTCCCCATACCCCACCGGAACAGTCGCAATCACCCGCGGTCTTTCTGTCACATAGGTCGCACCATAGCCAATGGCAGTACCCGCAGGAACCGTTTTCAAAAAAGCGATATGCGACTTAAGCTCCATGGCAGAACACAGCCGAATGCCCCCCAGCTTCACCTCATCCGACGGAGACATTCCGTACAGACTGATGCCGAGACGCACCATATCCAGCTGATACTCCGGAAGCTCCAAAATAGCCGCACTGTTTTCTGCATGGCGCAGCAGTCCGCAGATTCCCTGCTCCTCCAATACGGAAAGAAAGCTCAAAAACTTTTCATACTGCACTCTGGTCGCCGTCTTATCCAATTCATCAGCACGTGCAAAGTGCGTATACACCCCTGTCGGTAAAATATTGGGAAGCTTTACCGCCTCTGCTGCAAGCAGTGCAAAGGAGCGTTCTGCCGGAAAGCCGATTCTTCCCATACCGGTGTCTACCTTAATATGCACCTCTGCATTTTTTCCAAGACGCGCTGCTGCTGCGCTGATTTCTTCCGCTGACTCCATATCGCAGAGGGTCAGGGTAATATTATGTTCAATAGCTTCTGCAAGCTGCAACGGTGCCGTATAGCCAAGCGTTAAAATCGGCTTATCAATTCCGACCGCACGCAGCTCCAGTGCCTCCTCAATATTAGAAACCGCAAACCAGTCTGCCACCTCATCTACCGTCTTGGCTACCGGAACCGCACCATGTCCGTATGCGTCAGCCTTGATGACTGCCGCCAGCTTTACACCGGGCAGCAGGCTCTGCTTTATCTCCTGTATATTAGATTTGATTGCATCCAGATTGATATCTGCACGCACTCTGTAATATTCTTTTACCTTCTGCAAACCATGCTCCGTCATCCCACATTCCTCCGCATCATTGTTTTTCCAAAAATACTTTCCTTTCCTCACCCAAGGCACGCAGAATATCCCGTACCATCACTGAAGTCTCTCCGATTTCCCCCGCTGCAAGGTCCCCTGCTGCGCCATGAAGCCATACTCCCGCTGCCGCCGCATAAAACGGTTCCAGCCCTGCTGCAAGCAAAGCGGCAATGACACCGCATAAGGCATCGCCACTACCGCCGGTCGCCATTCCGTTATTCCCTGTCGTATTAATAAAACGCTCTTTTCCGGAAGCCACTACCGTGACTGCATCCTTTAAAACGTACACAAGCCTACTTTTTTCTGCCAGCCGCCTTGCCTCCACCGCGAGTCCCTTTACCAGCATTTCCACCGGCTTTCCGGTAAGTCTGGAGAGCTCTCCGGGATGAGGAGTCAGCACCGCATGCTCCGGCAACAGGTCTTCAAGAAAGAGCTTCCGCTCCTCCGGTGCAACACAGCCCTCTCTTTTCATCTGTTCTGCCAGAAGATTCAGCACGTCTGCATCCCATACGGATGGCGGTGCGTCTGCCTTTAATCTGCAGAGTGCTTTCCTTACTGCGTCTGCCAGTGCTTCTGCCGTTTTTTCCCGACCCAGTCCCGGACCAATCACCAGTGCATCAGCGAACTCTGTCAGCTGCTCCGCCAGTGCTTCAAGATTTTCCCCTTCCCTGTAAACCGCAAGCATTGCCTCAGGAAGCAACGTCTGTAAAATTTCACGGTTACATTCCGGTGTTACAATTTTTACCAGTCCCACTCCCATGCGATATGCCGCACAGGCGGAGAAATACGCTGCTCCTGCCATGTTCCGGCTTCCGGCGATTACCACAACCTTTCCAAAGGTTCCTTTATTGGAATATGGCGGCCGCTTCGGCAATATACCCTCCACGCTTTTTCCGTTGAAATAAATACCACTTCTCTGCTCCCACAAAAGTGCCTTTGGGAAACCGATTTCCGCTACCGTAAGCTTTCCGACATACTCCCTTCCCGGATACAGGAGTTGCCCCGGCTTGGCAGCGCCAAAGGTTACCGTTTCCCTTGCCCGGAGTGCCACGCCGCATACTGCGCCCGTATCTGCAGAAATTCCGGATGGTAAATCCACCGCAATTACAATATGCTCCTCAGCGTTAATCCGTTCGATGACCTCCGCATATTCCCCTGCTACATCCTTTGACAGACCGATACCAAACAGGGCATCTATGATAATATCGTACTCCTGTGTGGATTCAAGCCCGCAAATCGGCACAGCGAATGCTACTGCCATATTTAATTGCTGCACAAACTCCGGTGTCCCGTCAGGCTGCTCTCCGACAGCTTCCTTTTGGGAAACACTTCTGCATTTTTCCGGCTGCCTTGTCAGAATTGTAGCAAAAATTCCTGCTTCTGTAAGCATTCTTGCCACTGCCACACCACCGCCGCCGTTATTTCCCGTTCCGCACAGAACACCAACGCGGCTCTCCGGCATTGCATAGCGTTTAACGCGCTCTGTCACTGCCATTGCCGCACGCTCCATCAGCACCAGAGACGGAATCCCCTTTTCTTCTATCGTTATGCGGTCCGTCATTTTCATATTTGCCGCCTCTAACAGAGGAAGCCCGGTCTGCATCGTTTCCACAGACCCATACAAGGGAGCCTCCCGTAAAAAGCCGCCACACAGGTCTCCTGCATTTTCCGGTTCCGTCCGCAGACAGAACGGTATTTTTTTCCGGCAGTCCGTCCCTTCCGCAGACAAAGACTGCTCCTCACCCTCACACACCGCATGGCTTTGTGCATATTCTGCCGTATCCGTAATGGAAATCCGGATTCTGCAAACGCCCTGTTGCTTTGCCTTTTCCTCTGCCCTTCCGTATAAAACAACATAAGGCTGCCCCGATGGTGCTCTCAGCACCTCGATTTCTCTCGGTGCAATCCCCGCGAAGCCGCAGCCAAGTGCCTTTGCCACTGCTTCCTTTGCAGCAAAATTGCCCGCCGCACGGGCAGGCCGCTTCGCAATCAGTTCTCTTTCCTTTTCTGTATAAACCTTTTCTAAAAAAGCAGAACGCCCGATTGCTTTCTGCACCCGGGCAATCTCAACCAAATCCGTACCGATTCCGGTTACCATGGTAATCTCCTTATTTCTCTGCTGCGGCATTCCGATACTCTGCCGCAATGCTTCCGTCTATCTGCCGCCGTTTTCCTCATATGCCGCCACATCCTCCGCAGCAGCGCCATCCCCCTGCTTATTTTGCAACGCGCGCAGATTGTAGGACAGTCGCATCAGGCTTTCGGTCAGATGTACATTTTCCACCACCACGTCCTTTGACAGACGAAGCTCAATCGGAGCAAAATTCCAAATTGCCTTTACCCCCCAGGAAACCACATCATTTGCCACCTGTACCGCATACTCCTTCGGCAGCGTCAGCGCCACAATCTGCGGCTGATGACGGATAATAT
>CAZCON010000035.1:0-9624 GCA_964500085.1 uncultured Lachnospiraceae bacterium | reverse complement strand
AAAACACTTTCTACTCCCACCCTATTATACGTTGAGTGATATGTTCCTCATAGCATATCGCTCGAAAAAAGAGGCTGTTCCCCAGCCTCTTTTTTTACTTTATCAGAACCCCCCGCTATATTCCTGCATATGAATTAGACTAAAGTCAAAATATATTTTCTCTCCGGCTTTCTTTTAGTATATCCCGTAGATGACAAAATCATCCGGACTACCCTTTTCTGAAGCAAGCACTGCGATTTCGCCTCCACAAACCGGATACAGGATTCCATTTGCATCCACACGGAACTGCGTTCCCGCCTCTGCACACCAGATATTATTTAAAGCTTCCTCCGGCAGTCTCCCATAATATAAAATTTCGCCCTTGGCACTTTCCAGACGAATGGAAAAGCAGAGCAGCAAAACTTCCTTTTGCAGCCAAAACGGCTCCGTAAAATCGAGTCCGTACCGTTTTTGATATTCCAACACCTCAGCTCCCGATTCTGCTATATAAAGCTGCGCCGGCAGAGAAAAGCTTCCGTACCAATTCCGCACAGCCTCTCCTATCTCTTCACCATACCGGTGTACACTCTTTTTCCCGGCCTCAGTTTTCTTAAATGCAGCCAGCCATTCCACGTCTGCCTTTGAAGCAGCTTCCGAAGCCAGCGTTATTTTAACCTCCTCGCCGCTCCATTTGGTCAAAAACGCCCCTGTCTCCGTTTCACGCTCATAATACACATCCACCCTGTCATATTCATTTTCTCTGAGCCGCACCAGCTCCGGTACAATTGTAAGTCTTGCTTTTTCTGCAAAAAAACTTCCCACACTTTTTAACCGGAAGGAAAAAGAACTGCCCGGAGACAGCCTTCCAAGATTTCGATACTGTGGATGTACTCCTGTTCTCAGCGGAAGGGTCTCATATTCGCTACGCCCCTCCGCTCTTTCCTTTTCCGTAAGTCCTACCGTATACCATACCTCCGTCTGTACCTCTTCCCATTCATCAGCTCCACTGATTTCGTATACTGTAAAATCAGACAGACTTCCGACAATAAAAACTGTTTCCTCTGTTACTGCTCCATCCTTTTCCCAATGTAGATTTCGTATTTTTTCCGTTTGTTCCTGACTTTCTACAGCATTTACCGCAATCGACCGGCACTCAAAGGAATAGCTGCCTTCCGGTATCCATACCGGTAAATAAAAGCGCTGGGCTTTGGTGCCTACTGTATACCATGTTTCCTCCTGTAGCAAAACATCATTCTCCGTATTTCTGTCATTTCCAACGTCTACCCAGACTGCTACAGGAAAGCGTACTTCATTTTGCGGTTTTCCATCCTTTTTTGCCAGATACTTTGTATAAGAGCCCCGGCCGTATCCTTTTTTTTCACTGTGATAGCCGTAATTACTGATTTGTATCACATACTCCGAGCGAATGCCCTCCTCATCCAATACTAACACACAGCTTTTCTCCGGAAGCCGTTTACACTGATATTCTGTTTCATGCTCTGCGGTAAGCTCTACGAAACAGACTACAGGTGTATGAATAAAAATAGCATTTGTGTTTTCTATCGGCACGCGTTTCCGGATTCTGTTCCCCGTAAGTGCATCCTCTGCCTGATATACAATTTCTGCCACTGTTTCATATGCTCCGTTTTTTGCTGTTGCCAGTAACGCAATTCCCTTTTTTTCTGCCTGGACAGTCCCACTGCCCTGTAAAAGCTGCTTGAGCTGTTCCACTGATTGGCGTTGCGGTGCCGCTCCATGTCCTTCCGTTTCTATTTCATCCGAAAGCACTGTAATCCCTTCCACGGAAAGTCCGTCGCTTCGCACAGAAAACTGCGTTGCCTCCTGTATCGCTGCATTTCTGCAAATTTTTCTCAAATACTGCTCTGCATCCGGCAATTCTCCCGGTATCTCTGAAATAATATATTGCTCCTCCACCGGTGAAAGAAACAACAAAGGTGTTCCATCCGTATCATATGAATGCCAGAAAAAGCGTTCCTCCTCTTCATAAGCAGTCAGACAATACGAAGGTTTTTTATTGCTCTTGCCGCTCCCCAGCAGAATCTCTTCCGCACCCTTTTCCAGACAATTATTCTGCACAGACAGCTTTTCCGGAAAATAGACACCGCCCTCCTTAATTTTCCAATAGGACCACACTTTTGGAACCATAACCTCCACTACCATTTTCTGCGGCTTACTGATTACAAGCGCCTCGCTTCCCGGCTCCTCATACTGCGTCCGGTAACTTACCTCCATATGAGCCCTTACCATTGTCATACCACTCTTTTTCTCCAGTAAGCAGGAAAGCAAAAAAGCTCCGCCTGTTGCATGCAGATTCACGGTTTCAACAGACGGAATCCCCTCTGTCACACAATATTCTTCCGAAAAAAGCTCTGCACTGGTTTGATTCGGAAGTATCTCAAAGCTCACCTGTTCCTCCGGCTGTGGCTTCGGCTCTTCCGGTTGTTCCGGCTGTTTTACTGGCTTTTGTTCCCAATATGCGTACAGTATCCCAATATCATACTCCAGCCACAACCTCGTACCCTTACCATTTTCATCATAATACTGCCTGCCGCTTCCCCGCACTCCGGTAAAATATCCTCTAAAGGTATACCCTGTCTTTTCCGGCGGAATAACATCCGGTCCCATTTCTCCCATCGCCATAATCACCGTTGTCTGCTCCTGCTTTGTCGCCCCTCGGCCATCCAGCTCTATTTCCCTTTTCCCATTCATTTTATACCAGCTGCTGTATTCCTCTACATACGCTGCGGACGTGCTGGTATTTTCCGCATGAACAATGGTACGCGGATCAGCGGCCGCTGTAAGCATTCCCTGCGTGCCTAACGTCTGATAATGCTTCCCAAGCTTCGCCGTATCATTTTTTACCGTAATCTCCTCCAGCTTATCGTAACCAAAGCATTCCGTTCCGATTTCACTGACCTGCTCCGACAAAACCACATCTGCAAGATTGGTATGAAATGCAAACGCTCTCTTTCCCAGTGTTGTAAGCTTCGGTATCTGCGATGGCTCCGGAAAGCTCCATTTATTTCCAAGCACAATCTGACTCTGCCACTTCAGCATCTTGCCTGTCAGCTCCGTATCACTCATAGCCTCGTTGTAATAATATAAGCTTTTCCATGTCTTCCCGTTGATTTTTTCGGAAGTGCTGATTTTTGCCTTCATCATCCGTTCAAGCTCACTGACCAGCTCGGCATTTACCATACCGCTCTTTTCAACGGCTGCTGCAACGGTCGGAACTCCCATAAAGGCATAATCGCCGATTTTAGCAACATTCGCTCCTCCGTTTATTTCCTCCAGCTTCTGGCAATAGCAGAAGGCGTAATCCAAAATCTCCGTTACCGTATCCGGTATCGTAATGCTTTTTAGCGTTGTATTATACACGTAATAATTATAGTAACGGTTCGTTCCGGTAATGACGGACGGCGCCGCATTATACATATTGTAGGAGGTTGTTTCATATATGTAGGCAGACTCGATTGACCCGTTTCCGACTGCTCCATACCAGTACGAGGCATATTCTTCGTGATACCGGTAGCTGCACGCTCCTGTCGTGGTATTCTCACTGTAATAAGGATTATAGCACGACCAGAACCCCTTATAGCTGTCAAAATCCGTTTCCAGAGAATATCCGGTAAATGAATTTTCCGAAGCGCTGCTCTCTTCTTCGTGGTATGTCGCACCGCCTCCGCCGATGCTGATTACCGTATATGGCGTACCATTTGCGCTCATCCTCAGCGTTGCCGGAAAAACAAGCTTCGTGATTTCCTGTATTCCCTCCCTTGTATTTACTTTTTTCCCCTCGTATATATAGGGGTGTACCTCGTATGCCTCCGTTCCCTTTCTCTTAAAATACCATCGGTTTCCACTATCATCCGTACCAATCAGATATTTAAGCTCTCTTTTTGTTACTTCACTCTCTTTCAGACTGGTGCTGCTTCCTTTGTTTACTGCCACCTTATAATCACTGTAGCTCGGCTGCACCTGATTGGCGATTTCATCTAAGGTATATCCCTCCTCCGTTGCATAGAAGCGGTCAATTCTGTCATAGGAGATTCCGGGCTTCGGCGTAGCAGTCGGCTTCGGTGTCGGGGTAATGGTCGGCGCATCCGTCGGCTTCGGTGTTACGACCGGCGTTTCTGCCCGCTGATAACCTAAATATACATAAATCGTATCAGCGTCTGTCATGGTTACTCTTCCCGGTCCTCCCGTATTCTCCAGCGTACAGTTTCGTATGTTGTAGGATATGTTATAGACACCCGCATACGTCAGCGTTTCTCCTCCTTCTGTCAGCGTGGCTTCCGGTACTATCGTCACGCCTTCTCCGTACAGCAGCTGCTCCTCATAACCGGCTCCCTCTATCACACTGTACCCGTTATCCATATCTACACAGACTACCTCTACTGTCCCTCCGGCAAGCCGGAAGGTCAGCGGTACGTCATAATATGCCTCAAACTGCTCCCGGGTTGTGTCCGACCAATCCGCTGCGGCACGTATGTCATCCAGATTGTTATACTGCGTACTGTACAGTGTAGAGCTTCCGTCCGCATACCGCTGCTTTAACACAAAGATTTCCGACATATACACCGTATATTCCGTATCCGGCTGCAGCGTTCCAAACAGCTGGCTCAGAATACTCTTTAGCTTACTCTGGCTGTAGGTATACACGGATGTCGTTGTGTTTGTTCCCGGAGCATCATCCTTTGCACGTACACCTGTCCGTACCCAGTCCACGCCCTTCGTTCCGCTAAGCTCCGGATAGCCCGGCTTACGTCCGTCTTCTCTGGTACTGTTTCTGGACCAGACGGTGTCTACCGTGTAATACGTCAGCAGCGGCCCCGGCTCATAGTGGTAGGTGTTCGTAAGCTCCAGCGTGTTATCATGAAACTCATAATACGATAATATATACTTTCCGTTTCGTATATTTCCGTTGTCATTCTCCGGCGTAATCAGGTTTGTTTCCTCCGCCGCCTCTGCCGTATAGAACAAAGCAGGCACATACGGCAGCACAAGACAGGCAAGCAGCAGTGCGGCAAGCCGTTGCCGCAGGGTAACCCTTTGATTTTCTTTCATCCCTTTTTCTCCTTTCCGCAAAAAAGAATCCCTTGGAAAAAGGGATTCTCTTCATGGCTTATCTTATTCTTTATTTAAAAATCCGTAATGGAATAGTCGTTGTAGGTATCATCAAATTTCACGCCTGGAAACACCTTCATCGGCGTAATTCCCTGCAGGGCATTACTACCAAGGTCTATATCAAAGTAGCCGTCTCTCCATTCGCCCCTGACCAAGTTGTTCAGCTGCACCATAGGATAGTTTTCCGTCGTAAGATTAAACAGCAGCGGATTGATGTTTCCCCGCAAATGCTCCACGGAGGTATATACCGTTTTATCACTGTCATAGGACACTACCCGGTAATGTACGTAGCAGCGGATGCACTTCTCATTTATCCTCTCAAATATGGTGGATGCCTCCGCACGTACCATGTCGCACTCAATCACGGTATGATTTTCCTTCATAATACGGAGATAATTCTCTATAAGGGCTTCATTAAACTCATCCACACCGCTTCCCATGCTCTGTCCGCGGCGCATCTCCCGCATATAGGTTATCCATTCCGTATCCGTCGGCGTGGTACGGTAATCTACATTAAACGCTTTGTACAGGTACTCTTCCACTGCCGTTTCCAGCTCCTTTTGCGAAGCAACGCTGTCCAGTACGTGATATCCGGCATGGGTGCCGTTTGGTCCGTACATCTTGCGAAACATCACCGGACTTGCATAATTACCGCCGCCGTCTACCCATACAGTACCGTCTCCATCCTCCTTACCGGACTCATATACCGTTTTTCCGGTAACCGGATCAAAATGCAGCATAAAACCAAACGCTCTTGTGTAAAAGGAGTCCGGAATGTTGTCTAAAATATACGGATACAGGTCCATGTTTCGGAGCGTGGAGGTTCGCGTGAGCTGGCCGTCCGGTGCAAGAACTCTTTTTTCCTCCGTGCCGGAAAGACGTGCGAGATACCTGTCCGCATCCTCCTCCGTAAGAATTTCCTTCGGATTCATGCTTCTGGTACGGGTAAAATCACCATCGCTCTCTCCTTCCACCAGTCCGTTTGCATACACATAGTACGCTCCTGCCTTTTCATCCTCCGTCAGTCCCTCAAGATCAGAAAGTCTGTCATACCGGCGCACCATAACAACCATCGATGCGTCATTCTCCTTTCCTAAATACATCCCCGCATTTCGAAGCAGAACAAACGCGTCCTTACGCACAATATTCTCTGTATCCATATAGCTCGGAAGAATCCCCATCATCTGCAGCTCTGCCTTCGGATTGGCACTGCTGATGCCGCAGGCAGATGCAAGCTCCGTAAGAAACGCATCGGCACTCACTTCCTTTGGTGTCGGCGTCGGGGTCGGTGTTGCCGTAGGCTTTGGCGTTGCTGTCGGCTTTGGTGTTGCCGTAGGCTTTGGTGTTGCTGTTGGCTTTGGTGTTGCCGTAGGTGTTGGGGTTACTGTCGGCGTTGGCGTCGGTTCAAAGGTCGGAGCCGGAATCGGGGTCGGCTCATCCGGGTCTGCCATAGCAACTGTCGGGGTCGGCTCATCCTCCCCAACCGGCAGTGCAACATTCGGATCAAGCGTCGGTACCGGCGTTGCCGTTACCTCCGGTTCCCTGGTTGCCTCCGGCGCATCCGTCACCGGTTTTTCCGTTACCTCCGGTGCATCCGTTGCCACCGGTTCCTTCGTTACTTCCTTATTGGCCGCATCGGTAATGTGTCCCGTCTGTGTCACCGTCGGCGTCACATTTCCGCCGGTCTCTTCCTCCTGCTTTCCACGAAGCACAAGGAATACTGCCACGGCTGCCACAATTAAAACCAAAGCAGTCGCTACGGAAACTATCGTCTTTTTGGTTCTTTTCATCATAAAAACCATTCTCCTTCCTGTCTCTTATAGATTTTCTTTTTAATTCTTCCGGATTCCATGACCTCTGCTTTCTATCATAAACCATTTCTGTTCTTCTGTAAAGTCTAAAGTATCTCCATGGTTCAATTTTATTTTTAATTTGTCAATGTACTTTCTTCTTTTTTCCAAAATTTACTGTTTTAAACACATTTCACAGGGCATGGCTCCTTCCATGGCACTTTTTCTCTGACTGGAATATCGTGCCACCACTCTTTTTTCATTGCATTCCTTACAGGATGGCAAATGACAATAATTGTCCTCCGTTACCAAATATACTTCTCGTGCCCACCCTGCAGCCGCATACAAAAAAGTATTCTGCTCCCCGACAGCCTGTTCCATAAACGGCGATGCATAAATTGCAAAAACACAGGACTTTGATAGACTATTCTCCCATATTCCCGCTTCAGCCGCCTCCATCCGGTAGGCTTTTCTTTTCGTATAATGCAATGCGTGATAGCGCTCCAGTATTCCCTCCAACTCCGTAAAAAAAGACTTCGGAATCTCTTCTCCCCCATATGAAATCAATTCAGACCATCCATAGCCAGCACCTTCCGTAAAACAGTAGCAGTAATATCCCCGTTCCTCCAATATTACAAGGCAAGGGACATATGCTCTCCATATGACACATTCCGCCATATTCGGTGCATTTCCATGCAATACAGCCAAGGTTTGGAAAAACACCTCCGATATCTGTGAAAGCTTTTCTTCTCCTATCGTATTTGTTTCAGTGAATGCTGCCTCTGTTGCCGCATTCACTGCTGCCACAAGACTTTCATATTCATTTCTCTGTATTTCCTCTCCCTGTATCATACAAACCTGTCTTGCCTGCAATATAACAAAGAAGCCTGTCGCAATCACTGCAAAAGCAAGACCGAAATGGTAGAACTTCATAGCTGACCCTCCCCGGTTCTTACCCGCACAAAATAAACTGTCGGAATCTCGTCAAAGTATAGGGTGAGCCATACGCTGTCACCCTTTTGCAGTCTGCTTTTTCCTGTTTTTGCAATCTGTTCACACAAAACTTCTTTTTGGGCAGTATATACCTTCCTCTGCACACCGTTTTCTTCCTCCGGCTCGTATAAATTACGGAGCCGAACCAATTCGTACCTATCACAACCATACCGTACCAGCTCCTGTTCTAACTGATTTAATACCGCCCCGGTAATTTCACCGGACACACTGATTTGCTTTAAAAACTGTTCTCCCGCCACTCCTGCAAGAGAAGCCTGCAATCTGCCGGAAACACTTTCGTAATAGAGAAGCGGCATTAAAAAAAGCAGACAAACCGCTGACAATAAATCCACTAACTTTTCTACCGCGTTCATGATATTCTCCCTCCTGCCGTCACGGTACAGCCCTCTCCATAGAAAAAGGCCGCAAGCTTTCCCCTGTTCCGTTCTGTCACTGTCAGTCGCAGATAGCTTCCCGAAAGCAATTTTTTCTCTTCTCCGATTTTCTTCCACTCGGTAAAAAGATATACCCTTCCGTTCTCACCCTCATAGCGGCGGCGTTCATATACCGTCAGCTCCAGTTCATATGCTCCAAGGGCTTCCAGTTCTCTAAGAAACCGCTCCTGATCGTCTCTGGAAATCCACCCTTCCTCCAGAATTCCGGTCACATATTCCTTTACAAGACTTCTCACTGTTTCATTTTTCTGATGCTGTATCATACTCGTCTTAGAGAAAATCATTAAAAATGCCATGCTAAAAGCAGCCAAAAGCACCGTTATTACACGTCCGAATGCTTCCACACCTTATCTCCCTTTTTCAAACAAAATCAACTGCTCGGTCCTCCGTCCACAGCATTCCGTTCCCCGGTATGCCACCGTATGCAACAGGAGCAGCATGGTGAGCGCCAGAACAAAAAGCACTCCTGCACTCATCGTCTCTATGGCAAGTTCTGTCCCTTCCGTCATTTCTTACCCTCCGTTTCTATTGCTGTTCAAATGTAATCTGCACAATAATTCCATTTTCGTCCTTTTCAATGCTTCCTAAAAAGACCGCTCTGGAATTGATATATCCGTCACTGCCTTTTTCATCGGAAGGCAGCTCCTTATTCTCCTTCGTAAGCTTTTTCGTTTCCTTGTCCATTTGTTCATAAACATATCCCTTTTCTATACCATCACCGGTCTGCACCATAATCCGCACATATTCCTTTGCCGAAATACTGCTTTCAATCAGCCTTCGTACCTCTGCCCCTGATACTAGCAGTCCGTCATACATGGATTTCCCAAGGTCCTGATACTCGCTCATGGTTGTGTTAAACTGTGCAAACGCACTGCTTGCCTGCGCCTTTCCTTCCCTTGTATTCTGAAATGCCAGTCCGGCTACAATACACGTAATAATAATCCCCGCAGCAATCAATAATGCCTTTAAACCGTTATTCATTCTTCCATCCTCCATCTACTTTTTGGTAAATACAATTTCTACAATAACTTCATTTTCATTTTTTTTCACACTTCCCACATACTCGGAAACCGGCAGAATATATGCATCACTCCCCAATACAAATGCTTTCTCCGCTGCGGAAAGTGTTTCATAAGAATAACTTTTTCCGTCTTCCCTTATCGTGACACGAAAACCGTTTTTTTCCTCTGACAGTTCCCTTTTCATCAGATTTGTCACATCTGCGCCCTGATTCGTCAGAACAACTCCCGGTGTCAATG
>CAZCON010000034.1:0-9667 GCA_964500085.1 uncultured Lachnospiraceae bacterium | reverse complement strand
GAAATCTGGGATAAAATCGAAGCGGCGAAAGTGCCGTACTTGCGACCTTAAATCGCAGGTACGGTATTTTTATTTTTTGCCGCCGGTGGAAATATCAGCCACTGTTGAACTGGAATTGAACGAGGGTTGAAAAGCAGGAGTATATAAAAAAGAGAACAGACGCAGGAATGGAACAAACAAAGGAGGAGGGGATGGAGCGTGTGTTTGCCAATATGGAATTTATGGAAGCAGAGTTAGAAAACTCCCGGTAAAAAGTATCAAATGGATGTATCAGGCGCATCGCCCTTATACTCCATAAGCTCTGCTAAGGTAATGCCGTCTAAATAAGTATTGATGACATCATGTAAGCCCTTCCATACCGGAAGGGTTTTGCATATCCCACTTTTTTCACAGGGCGTTGTCCCTTCCTTTAGACAGGCAACCGGGGAAAGGGAGCCCTCGGTCAGACGAAGAATCGTTCCAAGCGTATACTCCTTCGGGTCGCGCGTAAGCTGATAGCCGCCGCCTTTCCCGCGCATTCCCAATAATAAATTTCCTCTGGTGAGAATGACGAGAATGCTTTCCAGATATTTTTCGGAGATTTGCTGCCTTGCGGCAATGTCGTTTAATGGAATAAAGCTTCCGTTGCTGTTTTCTGCAATATCTATCATAACTCTGAGCGCGTATCTTCCTCTTGTGGAAATCATGGTAATCCCTCCTGCGGTTGTCGTCTGTAAGCTTCTTTTAACATTATTTTACCAGATAACCGTAAAAAATCAAGTAAAACCTATTGACAAGATAGGTATATAATGCTATGATGCGAGTAAACAATTAAAACATACCAAATAGATAGGTTTATAAAAGGAGGAGATGCCATGAAAATTTATCATTCGGCAGAAGAACTGATTGGGCATACCCCGCTTCTGGAGCTGACAGGCATTAAGAAGCGGTTTGGGCTGAAGGCAAGGCTGCTTGCAAAGCTGGAATATTTTAATCCGGCAGGCTCGGTAAAGGACCGCGTGGCAAAAGCGATGTTAGACGCTGCGGAGGCGGACGGCTTGCTGATGAAGGAATCTGTGATTATTGAGCCAACCTCAGGAAATACCGGCATCGGACTGGCCTCTGTGGCAGCGGCAAGAGGGTACCGCGTGATAATTGTTATGCCGGAAACAATGTCGGTGGAACGCAGACAGCTGGTAAAGGCATATGGGGCAGAGCTTGTGCTGACGGAGGGAGTGAGGGGAATGAAGGGGGCGATTGCAAAGGCAGAGGAGCTTGCACAGAGCCTTCCGAACAGCTTTTTGCCGCGTCAGTTTTCCAATGCTGCAAATCCAAGGGTACACTTTGAAACGACCGGACCGGAGATTTGGGATGATACGGAGGGAAAGGTGGATATCCTTGTAGCCGGCGTGGGAACCGGCGGAACGATTTCCGGCGCAGGAGCGTATTTAAAATCGAAGAATCCGGCAGTTCGTGTGGTTGCAGTAGAGCCGGCAGCCTCCGCCGTACTTTCTACGGGAGTGTCGGGAGCACATAAAATTCAGGGAATCGGCGCAGGCTTTGTACCGGATACCCTGACGACCGGCATTTATGATGAAATTCTTCCCGTGACGGATGCAGCAGCCTTTGAAACCGGACGGCTGCTTGGAAAAAGCGAGGGGATTTTAGCCGGTATTTCCTCCGGAGCGGCGCTGTGGGCAGCAATTGAGGTGGCAAAGCGCCCAGAGAATGAGAAAAAGACAATCGTTGTGCTGTTCCCTGACACGGGAGAGCGGTATTTGTCTACACCGTTGTTTGCAGAGAAAGCAGACGACAAATAAAGGCGAAAAGGAGAAAGCGATGAGAATATATGCAGATAACGCCGCCACAACCAAAATGAGCAGGGCGGCAATCGAGGCGATGCTTCCCTATCTGGATGAGGTGTATGGAAATCCTTCCAGCCTGCATTCAGAGGGACAGCGGGCAAAGGAAGCCATGACGGATGCCAGAGAGCGGATTGCGGCGGCACTTGGCTGCGCGGCAGGAGAAATTACGTTTACGTCAGGCGGAAGCGAGGCAGACAATCATGCGATTCTTTCCGCAGCAAAAATCGGAAAGAAAAACGGAAAGAGACATATTGTTTCGACTGTCATAGAACACCATGCGGTGCTGCATACTCTGGAGAAGCTCGCAAAGGAGGGCTTTGAAATTACGCTGCTTCCGGTACAGGAAAACGGGGTCCTTTTGCCGGAACAGGTGGCAGAGGCAATCCGGCCGGACACCTGTCTGGTGACGGTGATGTATGCCAACAATGAAATCGGTACGATACAGCCGGTTTCGGAAATCGGGAGACTTTGCAGGGAGCGCGGTGTGCTGTTTCATACCGACGCGGTACAGGCGGCGGGCTATCTGGAGATTAACGTGCGGGAGCAAAAGATCGATATGCTGTCCGTGTCAGCGCATAAATTCCATGGACCGAAGGGAATGGGGGCACTGTATGCCAGAAAGGGAGTACGGCTTATAAATCTGATTGAGGGCGGAGGGCAGGAGCGCGGAAAACGCGCAGGTACAGAAAATCTTCCGGCAATTATGGGAATGGCGGCGGCGCTTGAGGAGGCGTGCAGACGTCGGGAGGAGGACAAAAAGAGACTGACCACGCTGCGGGACAGGCTGATTGCTGGGCTGTCAGAAATTCCGCATGGAATATTAAACGGGGACGCAGTATGCAGGCTTCCGGGCAATGTGAATTTTTGCTTTGAGGGAATCGAGGGAGAATCGCTATTGCTGCTTTTAGATGAGAAAGGAATCGCTGCCTCCTCCGGTTCTGCCTGCACCTCCGGCGCCCTTGAACCAAGCCATGTGTTGCTTGGCATAGGAAGACCGCATGAAATCGCGCACGGCTCCCTGCGGCTGTCGCTGTCTGCAGAGCATACCGAGGAAGAGGTGGATTACATCATAGCCGCTGTGGCCGAGGCGGTAGCGTATCTGCGTAGTATATCTCCGGTGTGGCGTGATTTGGTAACTGGGAAACAAGAAATTGTGATAAAGTGAGGTAGATGTGATGGCACTCTATAGCGAAAAGGTAATGGATCATTTCAGAAATCCAAGAAACGTCGGCGTGATTGAGGATGCCGATGGAGTAGGAGAGGTAGGAAATGCCAAATGCGGCGATATTATGAAAATTTATCTTAAAATAGAAAATGACGTGATTTCGGATGTGAAATTTGAAACCTTCGGATGCGGCAGTGCAATTGCGTCAAGCTCTATGGCAACAGAGCTTATCAAGGGAAAGCCCCTGTCAGAAGCAGGAGCGCTGACAAACCGAGCGGTAGCAGAAGCGCTGGACGGACTTCCGCCACATAAGCTGCACTGTTCCGTGCTTGCGGAGGAGGCAATCAAAGCGGCAATCAGGGATTACTATGACCGGAACAACATTGCATATGACAGCAGGAAATTTCCGGACTGCGCTGCCTGCGGGCACTGCCATGATACGGAGGGGCAGCATTAGCCCCCCTCGTTGCTTGAGTCCTTTCCTTTGACGGAAAGCAGCTTTGTCACAATGTAGGTGTAAATATCCATACTGTTGTCTTTCCAGTTATTACAGAGCTTTTCTGCATCAGGTTCGTTGGAAACCGTAATTTGCAGATTTAACAGTACGGAATCACGGTCTAAAATCTTACACTCCGCAAGGTATTCGGAGTGCTTGATTTCGTAATAATCCGAAGGGGTAGACTGCTCTTCTTTTAGGTGGTAGCGCTGTGCCGCAAGGTATTCGTCAATATCGGCGCGCGCCGCAGGCGAAATATCCCGGAAGAAAAAGGAGAGAGCCTCTCCGCCGGCTTCGGTAATATGGTACAGAGTTTTGTTTCGGATCAGTTCTTTGGCGATATAGCCATCCTCTGACAAATCGTTAATTGTTTCATGCAGGGTAAAATAATCCGTATAGTTTTTCCCGATAAAAAAGTCGGTCAGCTGAGAATCGGTCATGGAAAAATCTATCCGGTCCAGAATATAGAGAATCATGAGCTTGTAAAGCATTAGCATCTCGGATCGCATGAAAGGCTCCTTTCCAATGCCCGGTGAAGGGTATTTAGTACATTCTTTTTATCTGCACTCCATAAAGGAGCAAGTAACGTTTTTTTAGGACCGTCTCCCGTGATACGGTAAACAACGGTGTGCTCCGGAATCAGGGGAAGCAGCCGGCAAAGGGTCTGCTGGTAAGCCTCCTGCGTCATACAGGCAAAATCCGCAGGAGAAGCACTGCGGTAATAGTCTGCCAGATCCGTGCCCTCCAAAACATGCAGCAGCTGTAGCTTGATTCCGTGAACCCCGCCGTTTACTACGTGAAGCACGGTATCCTGCATATCCTGTATGGTTTCTTTTGGAAGCCCTAAAATGACATGCGTAATGACCGAAAGCCCTGCGGCATGCAGCTTTACCACAGCCTCGTCATAGACGGAAAGAGGGTAGCCGCGGCGGATAAAACGGGCGGTTTCCTCGTGGATGGTCTGAAGTCCGAGCTCTACATACACAGGCTTTTTCCGGTTCAGCTCTGCAAGCAGGGCGATACATTCTGCAGAAAGACAGTCCGGTCTGGTCGCAATGGAAAGCCCTACTACCTCCGGGTCAGAAAGCGCTTCGGTAAAAATTCCGCGCAAATACGAAGCAGGGGCATAGGTATTGGTAAACGCCTGAAAATATGCAAGATAGCCCGCAAAGCTTTCTTTTTTCTTGGGAAGCTTTGCGGCAATTCTTTGTTTGGCATCGGCAAGCTGCTCCCGGATGGAAAGCAGACCGGAGGCGGCAAAGTCGCCGGAACCGCCCCGGCTGCAAAAAATGCAGCCCCGTGTATCAAGCGTACCGTCTCGGTTCGGACAGGTCATGCCGCCATTTAAGGAAATACGGTACACCTTGCCGCCAAAGTAGGTGCGGTAATAATCATTTGCCGTCTGCATAAGGTACTCCTCAGCGGATGTTTGCCCTGACTGCGGCACTGACCGCGTCACATACTCTCGGGTCAAACGGCTGTGGCAGAATAGTATCCTCAGAAAGCTCGGAAGCGTCCACCAGACCTGCAATGGCAAGCGCAGCTGCAAGCTTCATCTCCTCGGTAATCTGGGAAGCGCGTCCTTCCAGTGCACCGCGGAAGATGCCCGGAAAGGCAACGACGTTGTTGACCTGGTTTGGAAAATCAGAGCGTCCTGTGCCGACAATGCGCGCTCCGGCTTTCTTTGCCAAATCCGGCATAATCTCCGGTACCGGATTTGCCATGGCAAACAGAATGGAATCTGGGTTCATGGAGGAAACCATTTCTTCTGTTACGATATTCGGGGCAGAAACGCCGACAAAAATATCTGCGCCGCGTAAGGCATCCGCTAACGAGCCTTCCCGTTCCTCCAAATTTGTCACCGTAACCATTTCCTTCTGCATCCAGTTGAGCCCCTCGGTTTTTTTCGACAGGATTCCCGTTTTGTCGCAAAGAATCAGCCTTTGAAAACCGTAGCTTAGGAGAAGCTTTGCAATTGCAATACCCGCGGAGCCGGCACCGTTTATCACAACCTGACAGGACTCCTTTTCTTTGCCTACCACCTTTAAGGCGTTGATGATACCGGCAAGAACCACGATGGCGGTTCCGTGCTGGTCGTCATGGAAGACCGGAATCGGAAGCAGCTTTTTTAAACGCTCCTCGATTTCAAAGCAGCGCGGTGCGGAAATATCCTCCAGATTGATGCCGCCAAAAGCAGGAGCAATGTTTACGACGGTCCGGATGATTTCTTCAGTATCCTGTGTGTCTAAACAAATCGGGAAAGCGTTGACCCCGCCAAATTCTTTAAAAAGTACGCATTTTCCCTCCATGACGGGCATGGCGGCTGCGGCACCGATGTTGCCAAGCCCCAGTACGGCGCTGCCGTCTGAAACCACGGCAACGGTGTTTGCCTTGATGGTGTAGTGATAAGCCTCTTCCGGATTCGCGGCAATAGCCCTGCACGGCTCTGCAACGCCCGGCGTATAAGCGAGAGCAAGCGCTTCCTTGGAATTTACCTTGCATTTTGCCTCTGTAGTAAGCTTGCCGTTCCATTCCCGATGGAGGGCCAGCGATTGTTCACTGATTGTCATAAGTACCCCTTCCGCAGTGAAAAGCACTGCAAAAAATTTTGTTGGGAAGTTTCGGAAACATTATACAATAAGGAGACAAAAAGTGCAAGAAGGCAGATTCCTGAAATGCCTGGATTTGTACAGTAAATTTGTACATTTTTGTAAAAACGTAAGAATCATTTGACAAAAGGGTAAAAAGAGGGGTACAATAGTCCTAGAGGTAGTTGATGTAGTCGGTAGGAAAGCGAAAGGGGGAGCATCAGAAATGGAAAAACACAGAATTGCTCTGTTTGCGGCGGCTTGGTCCTGCGAGGTTCTGGAGGAAATTGTAAGGGGAGTAAAAGAACGCCTGGATGACATAGGGTGGGATTTGCATGTATTTGTCTGCTTTCCGGTGTTTGGAATGGAAAATCCGGATAATTTCGGCGGCTATAATATTTTTTCTTTGACGGATTATAAGACATATGACGGATTTTTACTTGCAGTGAACGGAATACAGGGGTACGATATGCTGAAAAAGTATTATCCGGATTTGTTTACCTGCGGAAAGCCGATTGTATCGCTGGAAAAAGAAATAGACGGGATTACGACGGTGATTCCGGATGGCTATAAGGCAATTTACCGGATGGTAGAGCATCTGATTTCAGAGCACGGATGCCGGACGCTGAATTATGTCGGAGGTGCAGCGGATCACCCGGACAACATCAGCCGTAAGAAGGCGTATATGGATGTATTGGCAGCGTACGGCATTCCGGTGGAGGAGCGCCGGGTTCGTGATTACAGCTTTTTGAATGCAGATGGCAGGCGTGCTTATCAGGACTTTAAGGCATTGGGAATTGAATGCCCGGATGCAGTGATTTGTGCGAATGACGCAATGGCGCTCGGCTATTGTCAGGCGGCGGAGGAGGAAGGAAAATATCCGCCGGAGGATTTTATGATTGGCGGATATGACCATGATGAGAATTCTGAGATTTTTACACCGAAGCTTACAACCGTAGATAAAAATGCGTCGAAGCTTGGTTATGTGGGCTGCGACGAGCTTCTGAAGCTGGTTGAAAAAAAAGAAGAAACTGTCGGTAAAAAGGTTTATTATGAGCCGGAGCTGGTGTTGCGCGGCAGCTGCGGCTGCTATGGACCGGAGGAGCTGGAAAAGGTGGACATCCGCGAACTGAACCGCAGGATGTATCTGAGGCTGAAAGAGGAAACGGCACGGCAGGAAAAGATTGCGTCAATTCGTCAGAGCCTTGCACTTGCAACGAATGAGGGAATGTTCAACTATTTCATGAATGAAATTATGGAAGAGTATGATATTTTAGGTTACTGTCTGTGCATCAATCAGGATGTGTATTACAGCACTGCTCCGTTAGAGGTTACATGGAAGCTTGGCTACAGTAAAAGCCAGTATGTGATGAGTGGTATGGGCAACAAGATACCGCAGGAGGAGCCGATGATGATTAAGACGCGTCAGCTTTATCCGGAGTATCTGGAGCAGAAGGATGGATGTACCCATACGTATCTGTTCCTGCCGGTACACAAGGTAGGCGCAACCATCGGTTATATGGTGATTGCGGACGGACTTTGCATTCTGAAGTATAATACGGTCCGGTGGATTATTCATTCCGTGAATAATGCGTATGGAAACCTTCGCAACCTGGAAAATCTGCGGAAAATTAACAAGCGTCTGGATAATGTTTACATGAAGGATGCCATGACGGATTTGTATAACCGGTTTGGCTACATCCAGTACGGCTATGAGCTGTATGAAAAGAGCAAGATATATAAAAAGCCGTTGATGGTCATGTTTATGGATATGGACCACTTGAAGTACATCAACGATACCTTTGGACATTCGCAGGGGGATGAGGCACTGATTCGTTTTGCGGAGGTGCTGAAGAGCTGCAGCGGCAGTGAAAAGGTGGCGGTTCGTTACGGCGGCGATGAGTTCCTGATTATCGGTCAGGTAGAGGACGGAGATGAAGCGGTGGCATTCAAAAAGAAGCTGGAGGATGCGCTTGCGGCTGCAAATGTCGGAGAAGCGTTCCCGTATCAGTTGGAGGCGAGCATCGGCTATGTGCTTACGGATCCGAAAAGTAAAAAGGATTTGGACAATTATGTGGAAGAAGCAGACGCGCTGATGTATGAGGTCAAAAAACGCAATAAAAAACAACGAGTACAGTAAATAACCAAAGGAAGAGTATCCGGCAGCCGTTTGACCGCCGGATATTCTTCTTTGAAAGGACGAGGGAAAATGATAAGCAGTACGGCAAACCAGAAAGTGAAAAATATTGTGCTGTTGCAGAAAAAGGCAAGGGAAAGAAAACGGCAGCGGCTGTTTGTCATCGAGGGCAGAAAGCTTCTGGAGGAGGTGCTTCGGGATGCGCCGGAGGCGGTGGCAGAGCTTTATGCAACCGAGGAGTATCTGTCAGTGGAGGAACAACGGGCGGCATTCGCAGGAATTTCCTACGAGACGGTGACGGACAATGTTATGAGGGCAATGACGGAAACTATGGAACCGCAGGGGGTTCTTGCAGTGGTACGCATGCCGCAGTATGAGAAAGAAAGGCTGCTTGCAGACAGAAACGGTGTGTGGGTTGCTTTGGAAAATCTGCGGGATCCGGGCAATCTTGGCACCATTCTTCGGACGGCAGAGGCAGCGGGAGTGACCGGAGTGCTTTTAAGCGGTGAGTCTGTTGATATTTACAATCCTAAAGTTGTTCGTTCTACAATGGGGGCAATTTTTCGTGTGCCGCACTTTTATACAGAGGACTTTCTGGCAGAGCTGGATTTGTTAAAGGAAAGCGGTGCAAGCCTTTATGCGGCGCATCTTGCGGGAACACAGTTTTTTGACGAGCCGCCGTATGAAGGAAAAACAGTCATTCTCATCGGAAACGAAGCCGGCGGTTTGAGCCGCGGGGCGACAGACAAGGCGGATTGTCTGGTAAAGATTCCGATGGAGGGAAAGGCAGAGTCCTTAAATGCAGCGGTGGCAACAGCACTGTTTGTTTACGAGGTATACAGGCGGAGAAGAGGTACAAGGTAACAGGACGAAACAAGAGGAAGCTTGTCGAAAAAGCAAGACGTAATTTCAAAAAAATGGAGCAATGCAATTTCCAAAAACTGTAAAAAGAGATATACTTACTTTCAAACCAAAGGTGATAAGGCGGCAACGCGGAAAGGAGTTAGTATGAAACAGTTTTTGGAAGCAGGCGGAGGCCTGCTGCTGACAGGGAGCTTTACAGGACTCGGAGTGCTTGCGAGAGTAGTGCTTTTGAGCTACTACAGTCTGTTGGGACATGCCTGCAAACGGTTGCAGGAAACAAAAAACAAAACAGTACGAAAAATGAAGGACGGATTAAGAAAACGGCTGGAAAAGGGAAACGAAATCAGAAGCATTTCCGTATATACAGAGCACTGCATGGCAGAGCAGAGACTTGCAGGACTTCGTGTCGGCGTGTGGGAAAATGTAAGTATGCAGACAATGCTGCTTGCCATGCTGACCGGAAGCGTAGGCGCTCTTGGCGGAATACTTTGGGAATGCAAAGCTGGATGTATTCTTGAACAGCTTTTTGCGGTCGGCGGTTCTGTGGTTCTGCTGCTGACGCTGGAGCTGGTC
>CAZCON010000033.1:0-9705 GCA_964500085.1 uncultured Lachnospiraceae bacterium | reverse complement strand
TGGTAATTGAGCGCGCAAAACGTTTGGTGGAGCAGAAAGAGGATGTTGTTATTTTACTTGACAGTATTACCCGACTGGCCCGTGCGTATAATCTTACGGTTGCGCCAAGTGGAAGAACCTTATCCGGCGGTCTTGATCCCGCGGCGCTTCATATGCCGAAGAAGTTTTTCGGTGCTGCGAGAAATATGCGGGAGGGTGGCAGCCTGACGATTTTGGCAACAGCACTGGTAGAGACGGGAAGCCGTATGGACGATGTGGTATTCGAGGAGTTTAAGGGGACAGGCAATATGGAGCTTCAGCTTGACCGGAATCTGTCTGAACGCAGAGTATTTCCGGCAATTGACCTGCCACGCTCCAGTACCAGAAGAGATGATTTGCTTCTGACAAAGGAGGAACAGGAGGCAACATCCTTGATGCGCCGTATGTTCAACGGCTCCAAATCGGAGGAGTCGCTGGAAAATATTATCCGCACCTTCCAGACAACAAAGAATAACAAAGAGTTTGTGGAAATGATTAAGAAATTCCGCTAGAAGGAGAAAGAGCATGGCAGCGATTGATAATGACTGGCTTCCGGCGATAAATGCAGAGTTTAAGAAACCATATTATGCGGATTTGTACCGTTTTGTAAAGGAAGAATATGCAAGGACAGTCGTGTACCCGCCGGCAGACGAGATTTTCTCGGCATTTCATCTGACACCGTTATCGGAGGTAAAGGTGGTAATTATAGGGCAGGACCCGTATCACAATGTCGGACAGGCGCACGGGCTTTGTTTTTCGGTACGGCCGGAGGTAGAGATTCCGCCCTCCTTAGTAAATATTTACAAGGAATTGCAAAGCGACCTTGGCTGCAGGATTCCGAATAATGGCTATCTTGTGAAATGGGCAAAGCAGGGGGTACTTTTGCTGAACACGGTACTTACTGTCCGTGCCCATCAGGCAAATTCTCATCAGGGAAAGGGCTGGGAGCAGTTTACGGACGCCATTATTCAGGCAGTCAATGCCGAGGACAGACCGATTGCGTATTTGCTTTGGGGACGTCCGGCACAAAGCAAAATGGCGATGTTAAATAATCCAAAGCATAAGGTCTTTACGGCTCCGCATCCGAGTCCGCTTTCGGCACACAGAGGCTTTTTTGGCTGTAAGCATTTTTCACAGGTAAATGCCTTTTTGGAGGAAAATGGGCTGGAACCGATTGACTGGCAGATTGAGGATGTATGAGTGCCGGTTGTATCGAAATAGGAACAGGGAGGCTCCCTTGGTTAAAATACTACACCTCAGCTCACGTTTACACGATATTGCAAGGAAAACAAGAACTCCTCAGACATGTTTTGTGTCTAAGGAGTTCTGTGTTTATAGTCAAGCTTTTGAACGGTCGCTCCACTGGTATAAAATCTCAGGCTTTTAAAAGTATACTACTTCAGCTGCTTTACTGCAGTAGCAAGCATGAGCTTGATGCGGTTGAGCTGGTTAACCTCGGGATGCGCCTGGGTCGTAGTCTACGGCTACGATGTTGCTTTCCGGATGGCGACGGCGCAGCTCCTTGATTACGCCCTTGCCTACGACGTGGTTTGGCAGACAGGCAAACGGCTGGGTGCAGACAATATTCGGCACGCCGCTATGAATCAGTTCAATCATTTCGGCGGTTAAAAACCACCCCTCACCGGTCTGATTGCCGCAGGAAACGATATCCTCTGCATATCCGGCAAGGGTAGAGATGCGTGCCGGAGCATCAAAGTGTTTACTTGCCTCCAGTTCTTTTCTTGCCGTACCGCGGAATTTCTCTAAAAACGTATAAATTAAGTTGTTCAGTTTCTTACTTTTCTTTGACTTTCCAAGATAATCTGCCTTGAAGTTTGCATTGTACATGGTGTAGTGGAAAAAGTCTAGCAAATCCGGCACAACGGCTTCTGCTCCCTCTGCCTCCAGAAGCTCTACAAGATAGTTGTTTGCTGCCGGAAGGAATTTTACCAGAATTTCACCTACCACGCCAACACGCGGTTTCTTTAAGGCTTCATCAATCGGGAGTGCGTCAAACTCTTGAATGATGCTTCGGATGTTTTTCTTAAACTCGGACATGTTCGGCTTTGTCACTGCCTCAGAGCAGAGTGTCGTCCACTTTTCATAAAGAGCGTTAGCCGAGCCTTTTTCCAGCTCGTACGGGCGCATACGGTACAGGACACGCATTAAAACGTCACCATAGATGATTGCCTGTAATACACCGAGCAGCATTTTTGGCGTATAGGTTAATCCAGGATTTTTTTCAATGCCGGAGGTGCTGACGGAAACGACCGGAATGTGTTCCATACCAGCCTTTTGCAAAGCACGGCGGATAAAGCCGATGTAGTTGGTAGCACGACATCCGCCGCCGGTCTGTGTAATCATAATTGCAACCTTGTTTAAGTCGTATTTGCCCGAAAGCAGTGCTTCCATAAGCTGACCTACCACCATCAGAGAAGGGTAGCAGGCGTCGTTGTTCACATATTTTAAGCCAACGTCAACTGCCTTTTTTCCATCGTTGTCAAGCACGACCACATTGTAGCCATGGGCACGAAGCGCCGGTTCCAGAATGCGGAAATGAATCGGCGACATCTGCGGTGCAAGAAGCGTGTATTCTTCTCGCATTTTTTCCGTAAAGATGACGCGGTGGTGGGCTGCGTCTGCCGTGTGCGGCACAATCCCCTTGCGCTTACGGTCTGCAACGGCGGAAAGCAGCGAGCGGATACGGATGCGGGCTGCGCCAAGGTTGTTGACCTCGTCTATTTTAAGCACCGTATAAATTTTGCCGGAGGCAGTTAAAATGTCGCTGACCTGATCGGTTGTAACTGCGTCCAGACCACAGCCAAAGGAATTGAGCTGAATCAGCTCCAAATCGTTTCTGCTACGGACAAAGGAGGCTGCTGCATACAGTCTGGAGTGGTACATCCACTGGTCTACGACAAGGGTCGGACGATCCACCGTTCCCAAATGGGAAACGGAATCCTCCGTCAGTACCGCTACTCCATAGGAGGTAATCAGCTCCGGAATGCCGTGGTTGATTTCAGGGTCAATATGATATGGTCTGCCGGCTAAAACAATACCGAGTGTTCCGTTTTTCTTAATATAATCGAGTGCTGCCTCGCCTGCCTTTTGCATATCGGTTCTTGCGGCAGCAAGCTCTTCCCATGCTTTGTCTGCGGCGCGTACAACCTCGTTTGCCGGAATTTCGCGTTCTTTCATAATCTGTACCAGCCGTTTTGTGGCAATTTCCTTTGTCTCCAGAGAAAGGAACGGATTGGCAAAATCAATTTCCTCGCTACGAAGCTCCTCTACATTGTTTTTGATGTTTTCACCGTAGGAGGTGACAATCGGGCAGTTGTAGTGGTTGCCTGCCTCCGGAAATTCCTTGCGTTCATAAGGAATGCATGGATAGAAAATAAATTTACAGCCTTCCTTAATCAGCCAGGAAATATGACCATGGGCAAGCTTTGCCGGATAACATTCGGATTCACTCGGAATGGATTCGATGCCCATTTCATAAATCTTACGGCTGGAGAGTGGGGAGAGTACCACGCGGTAGCCAAGCTCTGTAAAGAAGGTATGCCAGAACGGGTAATTTTCATAAAGGTTTAGGACGCGCGGAATACCGACGGTGCCACGCTTTGCCTGTGTTTCGGAAAGCGGCGCATAGTCGAAATAACGCTTTAGCTTGTATGCAAACAGGTTCGGAATGTCCGCGTTGCTCTTTTCCTTGCCAAGCCCCTTTTCGCAACGATTGCCGGAGATAAAGCGACGGTCGCCGGAAAAACGGTTGATGGTAAGGAGACAGCTGTTGGTACAGCCCTTACAGCGGGTCATGGTAGTTTCAAACTTTAACTCGTTCAAGGCACTTGCGGAAAGCAGGGTCGTTTTCTGTCCGGTATAATGCTCTCTTGCAAGAAGCGCGGCACCAAAAGCGCCCATGATACCGGCAATATCCGGACGGACTGCTTCACAGCCGGAAATTTTCTCAAAGCTTCTAAGTACCGCATTGTTGTAGAAGGTTCCGCCCTGTACGACTACCTTTTTTCCTAAATCCTTCGGGTCAGAGAGCTTGATTACCTTGTAAAGCGCATTTTTGATGACGGAGTAGGCAAGACCGGCAGAAATGTCGGCAACGGTAGCGCCTTCCTTCTGCGCCTGCTTTACTTTGGAGTTCATAAATACGGTACAACGCGTACCAAGGTCAATCGGATTCTTTGCAAACAGGGCAATTTTTGCAAAGTCTGCCACCTCGTAATTTAAGGACTTTGCAAAGGTTTCAATAAAGGAACCGCAGCCGGAGGAGCAGGCTTCGTTTAACTGTACGCTGTCTACGGAGGAATTTTTTATTTTGATGCACTTCATGTCTTGCCCGCCAATGTCCAAGATGCAGTCAACATCCGGGGCGAAGAAGGCTGCCGCATGGTAATGGGCAACGGTTTCCACTTCCCCCTCGTCCAACATAAGGGCAGCTTTAATCAAAGCTTCGCCATATCCGGTGGAGCAGGAGCGGACAATTTCGGCTCCCTCCGGAAGCAGCGAATAAATCTCCTTTACGGCTTTAATCGTTGTTTTTAACGGGCTGCCGTTGTTATTGCTGTAAAAGGAATACAAAAGAGTACCGTCCTCGCTTACGACAGCCGCCTTGGTTGTGGTAGAGCCTGCATCAATACCAAGAAAGCATTTTCCATGGTAGGAGGCTAACTCTCCCTTTCTTACAGTGTGGGCATCGTGGCGGAGCAGGAACTGCTGATAGCTTTCTTCGTCTGAAAACAAAGGTTCCATACGAGTGACCTCAAACTCCATTTTGATGCCGGTACGCAGGCGCGCGGTCATGTCGGAAAGAGAAACAAAGGCATCCTCCCTTGCGTTCATGGCAGAACCGATGGCGGCAAACAGATGGGAATGCTCCGGTGCAATCACCTGTGCCGGAGTCAGCTTTAGTGTACGAATAAAAGCAGCCTTAAGCTCTGTTAAAAAGTGGAGTGGACCGCCAAGAAATGCAACATTGCCCCGAATCGGCTTACCACAGGCAAGACCACTGATGGTCTGGTTGACGACTGCCTGAAAAATAGAGGCGGCAAGGTCCGGCTTGGTAGCGCCTTCATTGATTAGGGGCTGGATATCGGACTTTGCAAACACGCCACAGCGTGCCGCAATCGGATAAAGAGCCTGGTAGTCCTTTGCATAGTCGTTCAGTCCTGCGGCATCTGTTTTTAATAAGGACGCCATCTGGTCAATAAAGGAACCCGTACCGCCGGCACAGATACCGTTCATACGCTGTTCAACGCCGCCGGTAAAGTAAATGATTTTGGCATCCTCACCGCCCAGCTCAATCGCAACGTCCGTCTGCGGAGCATAATCGCCCAGAGAAGTGGCGACCGCCACGACCTCCTGTACAAATGGAACGTCTAAATGCTTTGCAATGGTAAGACCGCCGGAGCCGGTAATGACCGGATGCAGGGTCAGCTCGCCAAGGGACTCCTTTGCTTTTTCCAAAAGAGAAGCGAGGGTCCCCTGAATGTCTGCGAAGTGTCTGGTATAGTCAGAGAAAACAACCAGACCGGACGGGTCTAAAATCGCGATTTTTACGGTAGTGGAACCAATGTCGATACCAAGAGAATAATAGTCTTTTTTCTCAGCCATAATGTAAATCCTTTCTGTTGCCTTATATCGTTTCAACGGAAGTCCGTTATGTAAGCTTTTGTCCAAACTGGAACATACTTATTTATTATACGACACCATTCGGCAGGTTGCAAGAAAAAATCACAAATGTAATTCTAAAAAAACAATAATCACGGGAACCGCAGGCAGCGGCAAAGCATACCCTGTAGGTGAAAAGGGCGTACAGGAGAACTTGTATGGCAATGTTTGATACTTGTAACGGCATCATTTACACAATAAAGCAGGGGGATACCTTATATTCTATCAGCGGGCGCTTCCGTGTTCCGCTGGCACGAATTCTCAGGGCAAATCCGTATATTGACATTTACAATCTGCAAATCGGCGAGCAGATTTGTATTCCAAAATGTCCGGACTGCAATCCATTTTATCTTATGACCTATGTGGTAAAAGAAGAAGAAAGTATGCTGGATGTTTTGAATCGCTTTGGAATTGAACTGGAGGATTTATTAAAGTACAATAATTTAAACGGCATTATGCTGCAGGCGGGTTCAAAGCTACAGATTCCGGTCAGAAGAGAACGTGGTGAGATGGAAAACGAAGGTGAAATGTAAACGAAAATAAAAACCGGGATTGAAGCCGGACACAGAATATGGTACACTGAAGCATAGAAAGTGTGTGCAGACAGAAAGCAGAGGGTTTGGATGCAAAAGAAGGAAAAGGCAGCGTGCCGCATTTTATGGAGTATTCTTTTCGTTTTTGTACTGTTTGCGGATATTGGAAGAACCGGTGAGGCGGCAGCAGAGGAAATCGGGATAGATACAAGAGAGGAAATCCGGGTTGGTTTAAAAAGCAGCTATGCGCGAAAGCAGAGCATCACTCTGTATAATACGGAGCTGACGCTTGGTTTTTGCGACGGTTGGGAGTATAAAACAGTCATTACGCTTTTTCATCAGGAGGGAGTGACAATTACTCCGGAACGAGGGGATTTTTTTGAAATCAAGGATTTTCGTGGAACGGCAGAGTCTGCGGAAAAGCTGGCGGAACGTCTGCGGAGAGCAGGAGCGGTGGCATACATCGTCCTGTTTTCTGCGGAGGACGCGGGGGTGGCTTTACCGGCAGAGGAAAATGAGTCAGACGGCGAAAACGCTTTTCAGCGGTGTGAGAAGGCAGCAGAACAGTGCGGTGTATCATTAGCGGCAGAGCAGCAGGAAAGTTCCTGCCGGATTCGGATTACCGCAGGGGAGCAGGTGTTGCTTGCGGATGGCAGTGAGGGATGGTATCCACAGTTTATGACACAGGAGAAGAACGAGGACGGTATTTGTGCAATAAATCTGGGGCAAAGGAGCTACAGAGGGCGGATTGAAGTTGGCAGATATGGAGGAAGCAGTACAATAACTGCAGTGAATGTGGTGCCGTTAGAGGAATATCTGTACGGAGTAGTGCCTTGTGAAATGCCGGCCGTCTGGCCGCTGGAGGCGTTGAAGGCACAGGCGGTATGCGCCAGAAGCTATGCGCTTGTAAAAGCCGGTTATCGGGCAGAAACAGAGATAAAACGCGGCTATCGTATGGAGGATACCGAACAAAGTCAGGTATATGGAGGAATATCCTTTGAGCGAGAGCGAAGTAATGTAGCGGTGGATGCGACCAGAGGAGAAACGCTTTGCTATGAAAATCGTACCGTAGCCGGGTATTATTTTGCGGCCAGTGGCGGTCACACCGAAAATGCTGAGGATGTCTGGGGGTTCGCTCTGCCGTATCTGCGGGGAGTGCCGGATGTTTATGAAACGAATCCGTCAAAAAAGCCGTGGAGTGTTACACTTGATACGGCAGAGCTGACAGCTCTTTTACAGTCGGCAGGGAAAAGCGTGGGAACGGTGCTGGGGGTAACACGGGAAATCACCACAGACTCCGGCAGAGTATACAGTTTCAGAGTGACGGGAGGTCTCTCCGGACTGAGCCTGTATACGGAGGCACTGCGAAATGTATTACAGCTTCCAAGTACAAAGTTTAGAACTATAAGCTCTGACGATATGCCTGATATGGTAACGGTACGGGGAGCCGAAGCTGTTTCGGAGACGGCGATTCACGACTGTTACATAATCAGTGGCGACGGACAGATACAGAAAGCGGAAGGCCTGACGGAACAGTATGTGGCGTTAAGTGCAGATAATCTGACGAATTTTCCGGCAGAAGCACCGGAACAGGGAACGTATTTGTTTGCAGGAATGGGCTCCGGACATGGTGTTGGTATGAGCCAGTCCGGCGCCAGAGGAATGGCAGAACGTGGATTTGATTACAAAGAAATTTTAGAACATTATTATACCGGAATTTCGGTGCGCTAGCACATTGGAAAGAGAAAATGAAAAGCTGTGGCAGCGTTTGCGGAAGAATCGGTTTTAGGAAGGACAAAACAATGGAAGCATTAAAGAAAAGTGATTATTATTTTGAATTGCCGGAGGAGCTGATTGCACAGGACCCGCTTGCAGACCGCGCTTCCTCAAGACTTTTGGCAGTGGACAGGCATACGGGAAAATTTGAGCACCGGATTTTTCGGGATATTACGGACTATCTGCGGTCGGGAGACTGCCTTGTGTTAAACAATACGAGAGTGATTCCGGCACGTCTCATTGGGGAACGTCTGATTGATTATGCAAGCATCAGGCCGGGCTTTGCACCGGGTGCGGAGGGGGCGCAGATTGAGGTGCTTTTGTTAAAACGCAGGGAAAAAGATATTTGGGAAACGCTGGTAAAGCCGGGGAAAAAGGCGAAGACCGGAACAAGGATTTCCTTTGGCGGCGGCAGGCTGATTGGTACGGTAGTGGAGGTATTGCCGGACGGCAATCGGCTGGTACAGTTTTCCTATCAGGGCATTTTTGAGGAAATTCTGGATGCGCTTGGACAGATGCCGCTGCCGCCTTATATTACCCATAAGCTTCAGGATAAAAACCGTTATCAGACGGTGTATGCAAAGTATGACGGCTCCGCTGCCGCACCGACGGCAGGACTTCATTTTACACCGGAGCTGCTTGCACAGATTGAGGCGATGGGGGTTACGATTGCGAATGTGACGCTTCATGTGGGACTCGGAACCTTCCGTCCGGTAAAGGAAGAGAATATTCTGGAGCATCATATGCATACGGAGGCGTATCAGGTACTTCCGGAGGAGGCAGAAAAAATTAACCGCACGAAGCGGGAGGGCGGCAGAGTGATTTGTGTAGGTACCACAAGTTGCCGTACCGTGGAGTCTGCTGCGGATGAAAACGGAATTCTTCATGCGGGCAGCGGGGATACGGATATTTTCATTTATCCGGGCTATCAGTTTAAGGTATTAGACTGTCTGATTACCAATTTCCACCTGCCGGAGTCTACACTTCTTATGCTGGTATCCGCACTTGCCGGCAGAGAGAATGTGTTGAGGGTGTATGAAGAGGCAGTAAAGGAACGGTACAGATTTTTCTCGTTTGGGGATGCGTGCTTTTTTGGAGATTTGGAGGATAAAGCCGGTGCGCTGCGTTAAAGAGAACACAAGGGAAGCATCCTTTGGAGCTTAAGAAAGCTCCCATTTGTTTATTTTTTAGAATACAAATACGAAACGGGCGATTAAGAATAAATGGAGGCAGAAGCATGACGAAAGAGCAATGGACAGAAATGACGGAATTTATGAAGGAGGAGCCGTCGGTAGTAACGGATTATTTGGAAACGATGTATGACGAGCTGTTGGAGAGTGATATTTACGGCTTTTATGAAGCGGTATTTCAGGATAAGCCGGAAGCGGAAGAGAAGGAAGTGGTGTTTGAGGAGCTTCTTGGCGAGTTATATGATTTAACGGAAGAACGGCCGAAGGAATTTTTTTCCGTCATGCAGCGCGTGAAAAAGGCAATTGTGAAATAGAAAGACCGGCGACAGGCAATGCTGCTTGCGATAGAACGGTTTGTTAAGCAAAAAAAGACCGGAGGAAACGGAAATGAAATGGATGGTAGCGTCGGACATTCACGGTTCGGCATATTATTGTGAAAAAATGCTTGCGGCATATCGCACGTCAGGAGCGGAAAAACTGGTTTTACTGGGAGATATACTGTATCA
>CAZCON010000032.1:0-9848 GCA_964500085.1 uncultured Lachnospiraceae bacterium | reverse complement strand
GAAGCGGAGGCAGGGCCGGGAACGAACCTTGGGACGCTGTCCGTAGCGGATACCGCAGGCGCTGGGAGAAAAAGTGCCCTTGCGGCAGCGGGAGAGCTTGGCGGCGTATGGGTACGTCAGACCATCGTATCCCCGACGGGTGATGTGGTGGCAGAGGGTAAGGGAGTGCCCCTTACCGGAGCCTTCGCAACGGACAGACAGGAGCTTTTGGTGCGCGCGCCAAAGCGTTGGGACATGGAAAGCCCGGTGCTGTATACGCTTCATACGGAGTTAGTAAAGGACGGAGCGGTGTTGGATGAAAGCAGGCAATCCATTGGCTTTCGTACCATTTCCTTTGACACACAGCGAGGCTTTTTCTTAAACGGCAGACACGTAAAGCTTCATGGCGCCTGCCTGCACCATGATTTAGGCAGTCTGGGGGCAGCGTTTTCTAAGGCGGCACAGCGCAGACAGTTTGAAAAGCTGCGAAAGATGGGGGTGAATGCAGTGCGTACCTCCCATAATATGCCGGCAAAGGAGTTTATGGAGCTTGCGGATGAGATGGGATTTTTGGTAGTGTCCGAGAGCTTTGACATGTGGGAGCGGCATAAGACGCCATATGATTATGCAGGCTTTTTTAAGGAATGGTACAGGGTGGATGTGGCTAGCTGGATTCGCCGCGACCGAAACCATCCGTCTGTGATTTTATGGAGTATTGGAAATGAGATTTACGATACCCATGCAGATGAACATGGACAGGAAATTACGAAGCTTCTTATGAAGGAAGTGGCGCTCCATGACCCGCTTGTCAATGCACCGATGACGATAGGCTCTAACTTTATGCCGTGGGAGAATGCCAGAAAATGTGCCGACATTGTAAAGTTTGCTGGCTATAATTATGGAGAAGCATATTATGTGAAGCATCACAGTGAGCATCCGGACTGGTTTATTTATGGAAGTGAAACCGCGTCTACGGTACAGAGCCGCGGAATTTACCATTTTCCGCTGGAGCAGCCGGTACTAAGTGATGATGATGAACAGTGCTCTGCGCTTGGAAACTCAACAACGAGTTGGGGGGCAAAGTCCACGGAGCATTGTATTTTCATGGACCGTGACGCAACGTACAGCTTAGGACAGTTTATCTGGAGCGGTTTTGATTATATTGGTGAGCCGACGCCGTATCATGCGAAAAATTCATACTTCGGTCAGATTGATACCGCAGGCTTCTTTAAGGACTCTGCTTACATCTATCAGGCAGAGTGGACAGACTATAAACAGGCACCGATGGTACATGTTTTTCCGTATTGGGATTTTTCCGTCGGTCAGACGGTGGATGTAAGGGTCTGCTCGAATGCGCCGCGTGTAGAGCTGTTTGTCAACGGCGTATCGCAGGGGACATATGACATTGACCATGAGAAGGGAACAAAGCTTCTCGGACACTGGAAAGTGCCGTATACGCCGGGAGAGCTTACGGCGGTTGCTTATGATGAGAATGGTGTTGAAATTGCAAGAGAAACGGAGCATTCCTTCGGTGATCCGGCTAAGATTTTGTTACAGCCGGAAAGTACAACGCTTGCGGCAGATGGTACGGACCTGCTTTTTGTAGAAATCGGGATGGCGGATAAGGATGGCTATCCGGTAAAAAATGCCAGAAACCGGGTGCAGGTATCGGTAGAGGGAGCAGCGCGTCTGGTCGGGCTGGATAACGGTGACAGCACCGATTACGATAATTATAAGGCTACCAGTCGCAGACTTTTTTCCGGTAAGCTTATGGCTGTGCTTGCGGCAAAGACAGAGCCGGGAGAAATTGTGATGCGGGTGAGCTCTGTAGGTCTGCCGGAGGAAACCTTGGTGCTGCAGGCAGTGCCGTGTGAAGTGCCGATGGGCGTTGCAGCCAGCGAAGATAATACGGCGGCAGAAGAAGAGTGGTTGGCAAAATGTGAAGAAAGAGAGCGCATGCTTCCGGCGGAAGGGGAAGAGCGGAAGGGAACCGAAACGGTTGCAGAATGGAAAATACGCATGGCAGAAGAAATTCCGGTACGACGCATCGATATTTCCTGCGAGGCAGCGGATGAGACAGGAAAGGTAATCGGGGCATTTGCAGGGAATCAACTGACATCAGAGTACAGGACGGTGCTTCTTACCGCAAAGCTTTATCCGGAAAATGCCACATATCCGGAGATTCTCTGGCGTGTGACCAACAACGGCGGCGTAGACTCTAATATTGCAAAGCTTACGGACATAGAGACTGGAGCGTCTTCCATGAGCAAGCCGGAGGGGCTTGCTTATGGCAACCGGGTACTGTTGACTGCGCTTGGTGACGGTGAGGTACGGGTGCGGTGCAATACGAAAAACGGTGACACAAAGATTCGCCTGATTTCTGATAGGGACTTTGTCATTGAGGGCGTAGGAACGGCTTATCTGAACCCATATGAGCTGGTGTCCGGCAGCCTGTACAGCAGATGTCAGGGAACGGTGACCAATGGAAACGAGCGTGGCGTGGCAACAGCTCGCGAGGGAAATACAACCGTCACCTTCGATGGCGTAGATTTTGGAGACTTTGGTGCGGATGAGCTTACGTTGCCGATTTTTGAACTGGAGAGCAGAGTGTCGCCGATTGAGATTTGGGAAGGTGCGCCGGGAGACGAGGGAAGTGAGCTGATTGATACGGTAATTTATCATGTGCCGTCCAAATGGAACACCTATCAGGCGCAGACTTATACTCTGCCGCGCCGGTTAAAAGGCGTTACAGGTATCAGCTTTGTGACCGATCATAAGATGCACATCAAAGGCTTTGTGTTTACAAAGAAAGAAAAGGCGTTTGAACGGCTTTCGGCAAAGGACAATACTTCGGTATACGGCGATACCTTTACCGTGGAGGAGGATGCGATTACCGGTATCGGAAACAATGTAACCTTAGTATTTGAAGATATGGATTTTGGCGAACAGGGAACGGCAAAGATTACAATTTGCGGTAAAAGCCGCCTGCCAAAGAACACGATTCACGTGCGTTTTCATGGTGAGAGCGGTGATATCAATGAAATCGCTGAGTTTACCGGTACGGATGAATATGTGGAGCAGACCTTTCCTCTGACGCGGGTAAAAGGAAAGAATACGGTGAATTTTGTATTCCTGCCGGGCTGTGATTTTGATTTTCAGTGGTTTTTATTTCATCACTGACAGACCGTGAACGATGGATTTTTAAATGCAGCTGTTCATTTATAAAGCTTTAGCACGATGTGTGCGGAAATTTACGGAATTTTAACGGCTGTATATGCTATACTGGAGTTGTTCTGCGTGATGATGCAGAAGAAGCACATAGAAACCGATTTCGAGTCGGCTTTAGGAGGAAAGTACACATATGGACATTTCATTTTCCTACTTCTTTGAACAGATGTTGGAGAATCCGGTACTGTTTATCGCAGTGCTGTTGACGTTGGGAGTAATTTTTGTAAATGGCTGGACGGATGCACCGAATGCCATTGCTACCTGTGTAGCAACTCGGTGTATGCCGGCGGGTGCGGCAATTTTAATGTCTGCCGTGTGTAATTTTCTGGGCGTGCTTGTCATGTCCTTGGTGAATACCACAGTGGCGATGACCATCAAAAACATGGTGAATTTTAACGGGGATAATGAAAAGGCTTTGATTGCGCTATGCGCCGCAATGTTTGCAATTGTAGTATGGGCAGTTGCGGCTTGGTATTTTGGTATTCCTACCAGTGAGAGTCATGCCCTGATTGCAGGTCTTTCCGGTGCGGCAATTGCATTGCAGGGAGGTCTTTCCGGAATCAATCCGGGGGAATGGATAAAGGTAGTTTATGGCTTGGGACTTTCCACTCTTCTCGGCTTTTTATCCGGCTACGGGGCGTCCAAACTTACGGTCCTTTTATGTCGGAATATGGAGCGGAGAAAGACGAATAGGTTCTTTACAGGAGCGCAGATTGTGGGCGGTGCGGCCACTTCTTTCATGCACGGTGCACAGGACGGACAGAAATTTATGGGCGTGCTTTTACTGGCGCTGTTTCTGGTAAATGGTTCCGATACCTCTGCGGCAGTGCAGCCTCCGTTCTGGATGATGATGCTTTGTTCTGTAGTAATGGGACTCGGCACCTCTATTGGAGGAAAGAAGATTATTAAGTCGGTGGGAATGGATATGGTACGTCTTGAGAAGTTTCAAGGCTTCTCTGCGGATATGGCGGCAAGCTTTTGCCTGCTTTTGTCGTCTGCCTTTGGCATTCCGGTCAGTACGACCCATACAAAGACAACAGCGATTATGGGTGTGGGAGCGGTAAAGCGTTTGTCGGCAATCAATTTTGGCGTGGTACGGGAAATGGTACTCACCTGGGTACTGACATTTCCGGGCTGCGGTCTGATTGGCTTTCTGATGGCAAAGCTGTTTACACTGTAGCGGCAGAAGTATGGAACAATAACAAGAGGATAAAATTATTACAGAAACTCAGAACAGGAAAAGGAGCGAAGGTTATGGCGAAAAAAACGGATCGGTACTATTTTGACAATTTTATTGCATGTGTGGATTGTTCTCATCGCGCGGCGCAGCTGCTTCGGGAAACCTTAAAGAACTATTCAAAGGCGGAGCTTTCCCAGAGACGCGAGCAGATTCACGAGATTGAGCACGAAGCAGATGTAAAGAAGCATGAGCTGATGTTTGCGTTAAATAAGGCTTTTATTACCCCGATTGAGCGGGAGGATATTATTTCACTGGCACAGAATCTGGATGATATCACGGATACGATTGAGGATGTATTTTTAAGAATCTATATCGGCGATCCGGATGAAATTAAGAAAAAGGCGCTTTCCATGGCAGATTTGGTAGTTACGGCATGCGAGGCGTTAAAGGTTGCGATGGAGGAGTTCCCGGAGTTCCGTAAGTCCACGAAGCTGAAGGAATACCTGATCCGGATTAATGATTTGGAGGAGGAAGGCGACCATCTTTACATTGAAGGTATGCGGGAGCTGCATACGGAGGAAAACAATCCGTTAGAGGTCATTGCATGGCGAGATATCTACAGCTATCTGGAGCGCTGCATGGATGCGTGTGAGCATGCGGCAGATGTGGTAGAAACCGTGATTATGAAAAATTCGTAGGAGCGAGAACAGAGATAAAATGAAGCAGCTTGAGATATTTTTAAAGGGAGCCTGGATTGGCGGAACCATGACGGTGCCCGGAGTGTCCGGCGGAACCATGGCAATCCTTTTGGGAATTTATGACCGGCTGATTGGCGCGGTCAGTGGATTACTGCCGGGAAAGCGGAAGACATCTGAGGATGCAGCAGGAAAGGAAATGGATACAGACGAGGCACGGGAGTTTTATTTTGTGCGAGTAAGAAGGTGTATCCTATTTCTGTTTGTGTTTCTTCTTGGTGCAGGCGGCGGTATGCTGGTCTTTGCAAAGGTGATTTCAGGACTTTTGGAGCAGCCGGTGGCGGGAAGCTATGTGCGCTTTTTCTTCCTTGGTGCGGTGGCAGGCGGGATTCCATTGATTTTTGCATCGGCGAGAGTAAAGAAGTTTTCGGTGTGGGTGCTTGTACTTCCGGTGATAGGAGCTGCATTGGTGTACGCGTTAAATTATCTGCCGGAGGAGATGTTTTCGCTGGAGGCAGCCGGCGGTGTAGGAAGCCTGTTGCTGAAGCTTGTAGGCGGTGTTCTGCTTGCAATCGCGCTGGTGCTGCCGGGAATCAGTGCCTCCCAGATGCTCTATACCCTCGGAATTTATGAGGATTTGATTGCGTGTATCAGTGACCTTAACATTGTGCCGCTGCTTCCTCTTGTCATCGGTACGGCTGCGGGAACTGTCATGGTGACAAGGGCATTGGATATGCTTATGACGAAGTATCCGAAGCAGACCTTTCTCATTATATTCGGATTTATTCTGGGCTCCCTGCCGGAGCTGTTTCCGCAGAACGTGGAAGGAAACTATCTGCTTTGCGGCGTATTTGTTGCGGCAGGCTTTCTGCTTGCCTATCTGGTAGGGAAGAAAGAGCGGGACAGGGCATGAAGCGGTAAGAAAAATAGAAAATAAAAATGGAAACTGCAGGGGCTGTTGCTGGAAATGCGCGGCCCCTTCTTATGATATGCGGAGGTATACAAATGCTTTTACGGAGAAGTCCCGCAAGCCATTGCTACAACTGCAAATCAAATGATAAGAAGAGACCGCGCATGGAACAGAAAACGGCGATACAGCTATTTGGTATCCGGCTTTTTGCTTCCTGTCTTGGAAAGCAGGAAAACAACAATCATAACAATAATAACGGTAACAAAAATACCGAGCATTCCTTTTCCCATAATGGAAAAGCTTTTCATGACAACATCCCAGTTAATATTCATCCGTATACCTCCTATAACATACCAAGAACAAGTTTAATGACAAGACCGCCCGCAACAGCGGAAGCAATCTGACCGGCTACGTTTGCGCCGGCAGCGTGCATCAGGATAATGTTGCCCGGTTCTTCCTTTTGTGCCATTTTCTGAACAACACGGGAAGCCATCGGGAATGCAGAAATACCTGCGGCACCGACCATCGGGTTAATTTTGTTCTTACGGAACAGGTTCAAAATCTTAGCAAGCATAATGCCGGCAAATGTATCGAAAATAAATGCGATTAGGCCGATTCCCATGATGAGCAGGGTATCTACCGTTACAAAAGCCTCTGCTTTCATGCTGAAAGAAATCGTAAGACCAAGCAACAGTGTAATCAGGTTTGCAAGACCGTTTTGCGCGGTTTCGGAAAGCGTTCCGAGAACGCCGCACTCACGCAGCAGATTACCAAACATAAGGAAGCCCACAAGAGAAACGGACTGCGGGGAAATAAAGCCTACTACAAAGGTAACAATAATCGGGAACAGGATACGCGTCAGCTTGGAAACATTTTTTGGGTTGTATTCCATGTGAATGCGGCGTTCCTTTTTTGTGGTAGTAAGCTTAATGACTGCAGGCTGGATAATCGGTACAAGCGCCATATAGGAGTATGCCGCCACGGCAATCGCACCAACATACTTGGAGCCTAACACTTGCGATACAAGAATGGAGGTCGGACCGTCTGCAGCACCGATAATGCCGATGGAAGCAGCGTCTACCAAATCGAAGCCGAAGAATGCGGCAAGGGAAATGGCAAAGAAGATACCAAATTGTGCTGCCGCACCAAATAAAAACATGGACGGATTGGAAAGCAGCGGACCAAAGTCAATCATTGCACCGATACCGATGAACAGAAGAATCGGCATTGCCTCCGAGGCTTCAATACCAATATCAAACAGCCACTCAATGATGCCCTTGGCAATAACCGGTTCCGTGCCCGGAGCGCCCTCAAAAATCTGGGTTAATACTGAGGTGAACGGAAAGTTCACTAAAATCGCGCCGAAGCCCATCGGAACTAAGAGGGACGGCTCATATTCCTTTTTGATACCGAGCCAGATGAGCAGGGCACCGATGACGTACATGACACACTGCTGCCAGGTGACAGACAGAATGCCTTCGAGTAAGAAATCCATAGTTTCTCTCCTTTTTGTAAGATAGTGGAATAGCGTGTCTGCACAACGGTTGTATACCGTACAGGAGGTGTGGTAATGACACTTATCCTGCGAAAAAAGCTGCCCAGCCGTGAACACGTTCGCATACGTAAAGATATCATGAAGTATGCTTCCAAATATCTCTAAATATACTTACCTTATTCACACAAAAAAAATAGACCTTTCTTACAACGAAAGTTGTAACAAAAGTCTTGCCATTTCAATTCCGAGCGGATTATTTCTAATCGGCCTGACGCAACGGAATACAACGAGTGCTGGCTACTCCCTTTTGAGTACCTGACATGCTAATTATACCTTAAAAGTATAAAAAAAGCTAGTACTATTTTTTCATCAGAAAGATTTTTTCGTTTTCCTTTTTTCATGCTTTTTCATGCTTTTGCGGGATGGTTTAAGTAACGTGTGGAGAATCGGAGGAAGATGAGGCAACGGAAGTCAGCACTTCCTTCATACGAAGCGCCAGTTCTCTTGCGGCTGTGTAGTTTTTGCTTTGCAGCAGCAGGTGAATGGTAGCCAGCTGGTTATGGAAATCGTGGCGTATTTTTGCAAGAGCCTCGCTGTGTTGCTCCAGTTCATGGTAATGCGCCTCTTCCATTTGGTAGAGGGTTTGCAGCTCGCGGTAGGCTTCCTTTGCGGCAAACAGTTCCTCCTGCTTCATAATAGACAGGAGAAGAAACAGATTTGTAATGAAAACTACGACGGATGTAAGCAAAGAAAAAGGGCGGTTTTGGGCAGAAATATCCGGGAGGCACATTATAAGCAGGATGGTGAGAGTGACAAGGTGCATGAAAACAAATAGAGCAGTCGAACGAAAGCGACCCTTGCGTAGGAAGCGTTTCAGTGGTTTTGTGAGAAAAATAAGTAAGGTGCAGGAAATAAGCACGAAGAAATCCGAAAGCAATAAAAAAGGCGTCATGGCTCCCGAATAATAATTTATAGTGAGTGTTGTGTGAAGAACATAGTGCAGAAAAGCAGAAAAAACGGCTTCGGTTGGAAAGGTAAGTCCCAGGATAAGGAGACACATAATGAGTTTTCTCCAGAAAGAATTGTGAAAAGCAAATATGGTATAAGCAAAGAGTACCAATACGTTACATAATCCAAACAGGGCGGAGACCATCGTATTGGTAACGGCGCATTTAAAAAAGACAGGAATGTACAGAAGCGGGCAATACAATAGTGTAGTCTGTAGTCTGCTTTTCTTTGGGGTCAGATAAAAGGTTAAAACAAAGAACAAAAGCACGCCGCTTATTAAAACCAAAAGGCTGTTGATGAACAGGTACATGGCGGTTCTCCTCTCTTTTTTTATAGGGTGGTCTGGGGAAGCCGGAGGGAAATGGCTGCCTTGTAAATGCCGTCTGCAAATTCGGTAAAAAACTCTCCGTGATAGTTTGCAGCAATATCAGTTAGGATTTTTTGACCGTAGCCGTGACCGGGTGCATGCGATTTTTCGACCGGCGGAAGGGCGGTATTTAAAACCCTGACATGGAGATAGTCGCCGTGCTGCTTTGCAGAGACGCTGACAAAACGGGAAGCATCTGCCGGTAAAGCCTCGCAGGCGTGGATGGCATTGTCCAGAAGATTGGAGAAAACGCTGCAAAGATGAACCTTGTTTATGAGGGAGCAGTCCAATATGGAAATTTCGGTCTGAAAAGAAATGGACAGCCTTTCACAAAGGTGCTGCTTGTTTGTCAGGACTGCGTTAATGACGGAATCCGGACAAAAAGGATATTCCTTGGTGGCGGCAACCTGTTCCATAAGCTCTGCGGTTAGACCTTCTGCAATGGAATAGTTACTCGATAATATGTTTTGACAGATGACAGAGAGTTTTTTCTGAAACTGCCACTCTAAAGCAAGAAGCTCCTTTCGTTGGTTCTCTACATTACGGTAGTGTTCGGCTTCCAGCTGCTTTAACTTGTTAAGCGCAGCTGTGTCGGAAAGCAGGGCATGTTTCTTCTGAATTCCCTTAAGAACCAGAGAAGCAATCACAAAGAAAACGATAATGGTGGCGCATAAAATCAGGGTCAGCGCCAGCGGGGACGGCAGGGTAATCGAATAAATCTTTGCAAAGGAAAAGAAACCAAAAAAAGTAGAAATCAGCTCTAACAAAATAATAAAAAGCAGTATGGTTTTTTTGCTGTTCATTGGGCATCCTCCGTTTTTCTCTCATCCTTTTGCATATAGCGGAAATAGGACTGTTTTACCCTTGTGTGCTGGGATTTGGAGATGGGAATCTCCACAAGGTTCTCTAAAAGAATCATATTTTTTTCAATTCGTTTTATTTTATTCATGTTGACAATATAGCTTTTATGGCAGACAAGGAAGCAG
>CAZCON010000031.1:0-10273 GCA_964500085.1 uncultured Lachnospiraceae bacterium | reverse complement strand
GACGGAGGAGCTGTTGGCACTGCCGCCGGAGGCCGGAGAGACGGCAGAGCTGTTAGGGGAAGCAAAGGAGGAAATGTACCGCTTTGAAGATGAAATCGAAGAGGAACGTATTTCCGGCAATTATGCGGCGATTGTAAAAACGCTTTTTGATGAGCTGCTTTGCGCGGAGCGACTGACCCTTTCGGAATTGAATAAAAAATTGGAAATCCGGTTTTTTGACGGTATTTTCCGTAACAGCGATTATTATTCCTTTCTGGTGCATATCTGTCAGAAGAAGGAGTATGATCTGGATGCCGTGAGAAAAAAGCAGGACACGTTTTTTGAGGGGATTCTTGCAAAGCTGCTGGAGGAGCAGACATTTCAAAAGTATTCCGGGTTAAAATTCCGTCTTGTGATGGAACCGGAGGCAGAGGAGCTTATTCACAGGATCGCGTGTCCGGAGAGGGATGCCGTGTTTATGACAACAGAAATCGTATTTGAACGAAGGAAGGAAACAAAGGCGGAAGAATGATGGAACAGAAGAATCTGGAAAAGGCAACGGAGCTGTTGGCGGCGCTTCTGGTAGGAGAGCCGGTGGAGGCAGAGGGGAAGAACAGAAGCCTGTACGAGGCGTACCATGAGTCGGGAGAGGTCAGCGATGCGCTGGATATGATGATGAAAAAGTTAAACCTCCGGGTGTATGAATATAACTATGGGATGTATGTGTCGGTGGGGGAGAAGAATCGTGTTTTCGGTTATTCCAACGAGGAACTGAAGCGCATGATGGGGTTGCGTCTGAATAAGGAGCTGTATCTTTGTTACTATCTGATTTATCAGGCGGCGGCTTGCTTTTATCAGGATTCTGCCACCTATAACTATACCGAGTACATTAAGGTGGAGGATTTGCTTGAGGCTGCCGGACGTTCTCTGGCAGGAATGGTTTCAAAACTTCACCGTTTTTCAAACGAAATTCCGGAGGAAAAGAGCTTTACGGCACTGGCGGCCACATGGGATGAGCTGCCTGTGATTGCAAACGAGGATACCCAGGGAGTACGGGCAGGCAGAAGCTCTAAAAGCGGATTTGTAAAGCTGGTGTTTAATTTTATGGTGGCGCAGGGGCTTTTTACCGAGGCAAATGAGCGTTACTATCCGACCGGCCGGATGCATGCCCTGATCCGGCGGTACTTTGAGGAGGAAAAGGGCAGATTGTACGAATTGCAGACTGCACAGAACAAAGGAGGAGAAGACGGTGCCGCACATTAACCGGATTCGTGTCAATAACGTAAAATATAATTTCGGAACGCAGGCCTATGATGATTTTCTGATGAAGCCGTTTTGCGGAAATACCCTGTATGACCTTGCAAATGGCGGTGGTAAGAGCGTACTGATGCTTTTGCTGCTACAGAATGTGATTCCGAATTGTACACTGGATGAAAAACAGCCGATTGAAAAGCTGTTCCGCACCGGAGAGGGCAGCAAAACCATCCATTCTCTGATTGAATGGCAGCTGGACGATGAGGACATAAAGAACGGCTTTCGCTATATGACCACCGGCTTCTGTGCAAGAAAGGCAGCGGAGACGGAGGGTGAGACAAAGGATACTGCCTCAATTGAGTATTTTAACTATTGTATTTTTTACCGGGAATACAATGCCAATGATATTCGTAATCTGCCGCTGGTAAAGGACCGGGAACGTATTACTTATACCGGCTTACGCAGATATCTGAAGGAGCTGGAGAGGGATAATACGCTGCAGGTGAGGGTGTTTGACCGGAAGGGCGAGTATCAGAATTTTATTGCAGAGTATGGGCTTTACGAGAGTGAATGGGAAATTATCCGCGGAATCAATAAGACGGAGGGACATGTCCGCACATACTTTGAGACGAATTACAAGACTACGCGCAAGGTAGTGGAGGATTTGCTGATTGAGGAGATTCTTGGTACTTCTTTTCGCAGGAAGGCGGGAAGAGAGGATACGGAGGATACCATGTCCAGAACGCTTCTGGATATGAAGGACAAGCTGGTAGAGCTTGCGAAGCAGAAGGACGCAATTCAGAATTATGACCGGCAGGAGGAGGTGCTTTCGGAATTTTCCTCCCGTGTGGCGCTACTTGGTTCTGTATATCAGGAGCAGGCAGAGGCAGTCACCCAGCTAAATCGTATTTACAATGCCGCAGAGTATTATCTAGACGGCAGGGAGCAGGCGCTTACCGGGCAGAAGGAGAGAGAAGCGGCATTAGAGAAGGAGCTGCGGATTTGCGAAGCAGATTTGCTTGCGGCAGGTCTGTCCGGAGACAGGGAGTTAGCAAAGACCTATGCCGGACAGATAGAGAGACTGTCTGCGGAAGGGCAGCAGAGAAAGGAGCGGAAGGAGGCTCTTTCTGCGCTGCTGGTACGTAAGGAATGTGCCAATGATTATCTGGAGTATCTGGAGGAAAAGAAAAAAAGAGATGAGATGGCGGTAACTCTGCAGGCCATGACAGAGCAGAACGGTTTGCAGGAGGAAATTGCCGGACTTGTTCGCGCATATAAGCAAAAGAAGGAGCGTTATGAGGAAGAGCTTGCCGAGGCTGTTTCCACAGCGGAAAGTGCGGCAGCGGGAGCGCTGTTACAATATAAGACGGCGGAAAATTCGCGCAGGGATATCGAGAGGGAGGCAGCTGTGACAGAGGCGCTGCTGGAACAGGGGAAAAAGGCACTGTCCGGTCTGTATGCGGATGTGAAGGAGCAAAAGGACGCAGTAGGGCTTTTGCTGGCAGAGGACGCAGCAGGCTGCGCTGACGAGTGCGGGGAACGGAAATTAAAGGCAAATACAAAATATACGGCGCTACAGGGGGAGGAAAAACGTCTGGAGGAGGAACGTGAGCTTGCGGCTACGGCAGTACACCGTGCGGAAACAGAGCTTGCGAAATACCGGGATACCGCAGCGGCACAGGCGATGGAACGCGAGAAAATCGCAGAGGAGAAAGACCGTGCGGATAAGCTTTGTGAGGCCTATGGCGAGAAGGATTACCGCGCGCTGCGGCAGACGGTGAGAAATCGTTGCCGTGAAGCCTATACGGAGCAGGCGCGCCTGTCCGGACAGCAGCTTTCCGCAAGAAAGAGGCGGCAGGAAATAGAAGCAGGCGAGTTGTTTTTTTCTACAGAGGCGGCAGAAACTGTAAAGGATTATATCTGCACAAGACATAAAAAGAAAGCGATGACCGGTGCGGAGTATCTGCGGGGAAAATCCCGTGAGGAGCAGGAGGAGCTGCTGGGAAAGTATGCCGGGCTGCCCTTTGCGGTAATTACCGAGGGCTTTGGCGAGGTGTCGGAGGATCATCTGATGGCAGAATGTCTGCCGGAGGAGACGGCAGTTCCGGTTATCCGCGTAGGGTCTTTGCGGGGAGGTAAGGAATTGTTCCACAGGGAGCAGATGCTTTTTTGCGTAAAGGATGCGGCGACCCTGCTGGAGGAGAAAGCGCTGCAAAGGGAGATTGTGCGCCTGTCACGCGTGGAGGAGGAGGCAGAGTACGGAATCAGCCGGCTGCGTTCCCTGATTGAGGTTTACGAGGAGGACGAGGAGTTTTTGACCGGCTTTATAAAGCGGTATTATGACACCATGTATGCAAAAAAGACAGAGTATGGTACGGAGGATGAGGAAGAGACCCGTCTTATGGCGGTGCTCCGAGATACGCAGGAACAGCTTGCGTCCCGTATCGGTCGCCTGAGGGCGATTTCCATGGAGAAGGAGGAGTGTCTGAAAATGGCGGCGGCCTGTGGCGAAGAAATACGGGCATACCGTCTGGTAATGGAGCTTTCTTCTCAGGCAGAGGAAAAGGAACGCGAGCTTCGTGAGCTGGAAAGCAAGCGGATGCGTCTGCTGGAATGGAAAAAGGAAGCGGACGCTGCCGTGGAAAAAAAGGAAGCAGAGAGTAAGGCAAGAAGGGCTGAGGTGGAAAGACTGCGGGAGACTGCAGAGGAGCTTTGCCGTACATGGGAAAGCTATGCCATTTATGATACGGAGGGAGAACCGGCACGGGTGTCCGGGAATATTGCAGAGCTGGCAGTGCAGATTGATGGTAAGCTTGCGGCACTGCATACGGAGTCGTCCTCTATGGAGGATAAGCAAAGGCTGTTTGATTCCTATGTGACAGCCATGAATCGTCTGCTTCGAAGCATCCGTAACAGAGGCTTCAGTATCGCAGAGCTTTCTGAGCTGTATGAGAAAAACGAGGTGTATGAGACCTCTGAGGCAGAGCTTACAAGGCGGAACGAGGAAATGAATACGTTGTCTGCAGAGATGGAGCAGCTGGAGGGACAATTAAAGGAGCTGCGGGAGAAGCTGTACCGTCTGGAAGGAAAAAACAGTAAGGCGGAGGAGGCAATCATTGAGCAGTATGGCGAATACCGGCCGGTGGAGCTTGTGGGAGAGGAGCTTACAGCGTTTATCAGAGCATGCCGTACCAGAATTGAGGAAAAGCGAAAGCAGGCGGCAGAGGAAAAGGCAAAGCAGGCGGCCCTGCTGGAAGAGCTTTCCGGTTATACCGTGATTCGGAATGAAATCGCCCGTATGTTTGAGGGGACGGGACAGCTGACGGAGACGTGCGGACGTCTTGAAAACAGGATACATCTGGCGGAGTGTTACAAGGAGGCAAGAGAACGGTATGCGGCGTGCGGAAGAGAACTGTTAAAACGTCAGGAGGAGTTTTACAGAAATCGGCAGAAAACCATGGAAACCCTGCAGGTGCTGGATGCTCAGGCGCTGGCAGAGGAGATTGCGGGAAGCGTGCTGATGCCGAAAAATATACGGGAGACGGAAGAAATTGTACGGGGGCTTCAGGAGGTAACGGAGTGTCTGCAGCTGGAGCGTACTCGGATTGAAGCGGGCCTTGGAGATTTGGAGGCCATGAAGGAAAATTTTGAGAGCCAGTGTCTGCAGCGTTGTCTGAACATTAAGGCAGATTTGGAGCGTTTGCCGAAGCTTTCCAGAATCGTGCTTGACGGAGAACAGATTCCAATGATTTCGCTTTGGATTCCGTATGTAAAGGAGGAGTTTTTTAAGGAACGGATGACCCGGTATATTGATGGCGTAATTCAGGAAACGGATGCAATTTCGTCTCCGGCAGAGCGTATGAAATATATTCGGACGGCACTGTCATATAAGAAGCTGTTTTCGGTGATTGTTTCCGATATGAATGCGATTCGCCTCACGCTTTATAAGAGAGAGCGTATTAAGGAGCAGAGCAGGCATTTACGCTATGAGGAGGCAGTTGGAAGCACCGGACAGTCGCAGGGAATTTATATTCAGTTCCTCATTGCAATTATCAATTATATTTCCAGTATTTATTCGCCGAAGGGAGACGCCGCCGGGCTTCGTAAGGTAATCTTTATTGATAACCCGTTCGGAGCGGCAAAGGATGTGTACATCTGGGAGCCGATTTTTGAGCTGCTGCGTGCAAACAGAGTACAGCTCATCGTACCGGCACGAGGCACCACGCCGGCGATTACAGGCAGATTTGATGTGAATTACGTACTGGGACAGAAGCTGATTGACGGCAGGCAGCAGACGGTAGTGGTGGATTACTGCAGCCGTGTGGAAGCGGATGCTGTGGAATATATTCCGTTGCAGTTTGAACAGACCAGTCTGGATATTTTGGAGGTGTAGTATGGGAATGGAACGGTATCGTGCAATTGTGAAGCTGGAGGAAATCAGGTCGTATTATGAAAAGGGAGATTTTGCTGCGGCAAAGGAGCTGGCAGACAGTATCCGGAAGGAGCGTCTGAGGGACAGCTCTGACCTTTTTCTGCTGGCAGCGGTTTACCGGAAATGTGGAGACTATGCTGCGGCAAAGGAGTTTCTCTATCGAATTTACGAGAAAAAGATAACATGGCGTGTGCTGGAGGAACTGATGGAGGTGTGCCTTGCGGAGAAAAATCCGGAAGAGGCAAACAGCTATTTAAAGGAGTATGCAAGGCTTTCCGGCGGCGATCCGAGAAATTATATTTATGAATATCGTATTGGCAGACAGCTGCATCGTCCGGAGGAGGAACTTCTGCCACTGCTACAGACCCTGAAAGCAGAGGAATATTCGGAGAAATATGCTTATGAGCTGGCAAAGCTCTACCATAAGCTGGGGCGGGAAGAGGAGTGTATGGCAGAATGTGCTGATTTGATTCTATGGTTTGGTGAGGGAACCTATGTAGAACGCGCAAAGGCACTGAGAGCGTATTATCGCGGCGAGCTTTCCGCAGAGGAAATCAGAGAGGAAGCAAACCGTCGTGTGCGTGAAGCGGAGGAGCAACACGCTGCTGGGGAAGCAGAGCAGAAGGCTTACAGGGAGGAACAGAAACGTCTCGCAAAGGAAGCGCAGATGGAAATTGAAGCGGAGCTGCATCGTTTTGAGGAGGAGGATCGGCAGAACAGGGTGGAAGAACCGCGCCGGTTTGAGGAATATGAGGAACAGGACAGGGCAGATGCCGAGCTGCAGAAAGCCCTGGAGGAAGCAGCGGCGGCAGACATGACGGTACAGGAGGAGGCGCTGCGTCCGGAGACGGACGAGCCGGAGGAGGCATTGCATCCGGAAATGGTTGTGCCGGAGGAAACAGTGTATCCTGCTGCGAGGAGACTGGAAGCGCCGTCACAGGAGTCTTTGCAGGGGATGTTACAGGAGCCGCGGCTTTTTACGGAGCCGAGCGGAGAGCTGGCTGCCCGGCTGAAGGAAAAGGAAATCGTACTGGAAGAAGCATTGCATGAATTTGCACGGATGGAGAGCGTAAGAAAGCAGCTGCTCCGGATGCTGGAAATGGTGCTTACCGTGAGAAAAAGATGTCATTGTCTTATAATTACGGGAGAGAAGGGATGCGGAAAGACTACGCTTGGTACGTATCTGACCAAGCTTCTGTATGAGCTTTCCTATGTCAAAAGTCCGCGGGTTGCGAAAATCAATGCTGCGAGGTTAACCGGAAGAAAGCTGGAGGAAAAAAAGGAGCAGCTGAGGGATTGCTGTCTGATTGTGGAGGAGGCAGGAATGCTGTCGGAAGAGGCTGCTACGGATTTGTTGGATTTTATCGCACATGCGGGTGTACTGGGTACAGTGATTTTGGAGGATAATCCGAATGCAATGAGTAAGTTCCTGCGTATGAATGCAGAGTGCAACAGAGTATTTAATAACCGCGTACATCTTCCGAAGTACGGAACGGAGGAATTGTTGGAATTTGCCCTCGGTTATATTGAGGAACAGGGGTACAAAATCGACCGTGAGGCGTATCAGATTATGAAAGAGAAAGTGGAGCAGCTGACCAGAACAGGACAGAAAGAGGGACGCCTGGCGCAGACGATGAAGCTGGTAAAGCAGGCTATCGGGCAGGCAGATTACCGGAATCAGGGAACAATATTCGCTATGGCAAACACCGGAAATTTTCTTGCAGCAGGAGAGATGGAGCTTACGGCAGAGGATTTTGGCGTTATACGGTAAATTTGATTTTGATTTCGTCCTTTAGCTTCTGACCGCCCTTGGAGCGTACATTTTTGGTTACGTTCAGAATGTAGGAGCTGTTTTTGGCGTAAGGCTCTAAGGGCTTGATTTCTACGGAGTTTGCAGTGGAATCATATTGAATTGAGGTACGGAGAAGAGAACCGGATTCTGCATCGGTCACAAACATATTGACATTGTTTACGGTACGAGGATCCAATGGTGCTGTAAACTGGACGCGCCAGACAAAATTGCCGGTTTTGAATTTGAGGTGTTGCTTGATTTTGTGTTCGGTGTTTTCGCTGAGTGGCTCTATTTCCAACAGATTCATATCGCTTCTCCTTTCATTTCAAAATTGCTGCTTGACTTATCGCATTACTATAACTATACTAAATTTTCGGAGAAAAGGCAAGGAGATTTGTTGCATTTCGGGAAGTTGCAGGGAAGGAATAAAAAATGGAACACAGTAATATAATATTAATTGGTATGCCGGGCTCCGGTAAGAGTACGCTTGGTGTTTTATTGGCAAGGGCATTGAATTATCGCTTTCTGGATACGGATTTGCTGATTCAGGAAAAGGAGGGGAAGCTTCTTTGCGAGATTATTGCAGAGCAGGGCAGAGATGCTTTTCTTGAAATTGAGGGAGAGGTGAATGCCGGCATTACGGCAGAACGTACAGTAATTGCGCCGGGAGGGAGTGCCATTTATTCTGAAAAGGGCATGAAACATTTTATGGAGCTTGGGACAATTGTGTACCTGCATGTTCCGGTTACGGAGTTGGAAAAGCGTCTGGGTGATTTAAAACGCCGAGGTGTGGTTTTAAAGGAGGGACAGACGCTGGAGTCGCTGTACGAGGAACGCCATGTGTATTATACCCGCTATGCTGATCTTACGGTAGATGTGACGGCAGAGGAAACAGGAGTGATTTTGGAGGAAATCATCCGGAAATTAAAGGCGTACAATGGCGGAAGCAGAGAAAACATTCTACAACAATAGAATCAATCTACAGTTTTAGAAAAAAGTCTTTACAAAATGGAAGTTTGTGATATAATCGAAGTAGGACTAGGAAAAGTATACAAAAAAAGAGTCAAAATTTTGTGCAATTTTGACAAAAAACATACAAAGATTTCAAAAACGAAAGAAGACAAACAAAGTAGTCAGAATAAACCTAAATCCGAGGTGAGTTATGGAACAATATATAATCAAGGGCGGAAAGCCGCTGGTTGGCGAGGTGGTCATCGGCGGTGCCAAGAATGCGGCACTTGGCGTACTTGCAGCAGCAGTTATGACAGATGAACCGGTAAGAATACATAATCTTCCGGATATTAGTGATATTGATATCCTGTTAAGAGGAATTGAAGCACTGGGTGCCGTGGTAGAGCGTCCGAATATGCACGAGGCACGGATTATCGGCGGAGGCGTTACCACCTGTATTGCAGGCTATGACGATTTAAGAAAAATCAGGGGTTCCTACTATTTGTGTGGTGCTCTGCTTGGAAAATATAAAAGGGCAGAGGTGCCGCTTCCTGGCGGCTGTAATATCGGAAGCAGACCGATTGACCAGCATATTAAGGGCTTTGAGGCGTTGGGAGCAAAGGTTGTGATTCAGCATGGTATGATTATTGCCGAGGCGGAAAAGCTGGAGGGCGCGCACATTTATTTTGACTGTTCTTCCGTTGGCGCAACCATCAATGTGATGATGGCGGCGTGCATGGCAGAGGGACAGACCGTGCTTGAGAATGCGGCAAAGGAGCCGCATGTGGTAGAGGTTGCAAATTTCTTAAACAGTCTGGGAGCCAATATTAAGGGAGCCGGTACGGATATTATCCGTATTTCCGGGGTATCCTTTTTACATGGAAGTACCTATTCCATTATTCCGGATCAGATTGAAGCGGGTACATTTATGCTGGCGGCAGCGGCAACAAGGGGCGATGTCCTGATTAAGAATGTTATTCCGAAGCATTTGGAAGCCATTACTGCAAAGCTTGTGGAAATAGGTGCAGAGGTTGAGGAATTCGATGATGCGATTCGTGTGGTGGCATCTAAGCGTCTGGTGCATACCAACATTAAAACACTTCCGTATCCGGGGTTCCCAACGGATATGCAGCAGGTGATGGCAACGTTACTTTGTGTGGCAGAGGGAACTAGCATTGTGACAGAGACGATTTACGAAAATCGTTTTATGTATGTAGATGAGCTGACCAGAATGGGAGCCTGTATGCGAGTGGTAGAAGGCAACAGTGCAGTGATAGAAGGCGTGGAGAAATTGACAGGTGCAATAGTTCGCGCATTGGATTTACGTTGTGGCGCGGCTCTTGTGGTAGCAGGTCTTATGGCAGACGGATATACCACGGTAGAGCACATTGAATATGTAGACCGCGGATATGAAAAGTTTGCACAGAAGCTGTGCGAGTTAGGGGCTGCCATGGAGAAGATTGATTCCGAGGATGCCAAGGCACTTCAGAAGTTTAAGCTGCGGGTGAGTTAGAGTTAGCACTCGCTAATTAAAAAAGAAACAACAAGGTGCTGACCGAAAGGAAGGCACCTTTTTTCGTGCAGGCAAAGTGAGCATGACTCCCACCGGAAAGAGCTTGCTCTTATCCGGTGGGGGAATGCGAACGCGCCCGCGACCGAGCGTCCGAAGGACGCGAGGTGAGGGCAGGCGCGGAGCGCGGGCTGCACGAAGGAGAGTAGGAATGCTCCGCGCCCGCGACCGAGCGTCCGAAGGACGCGAGGTGAGGGCAGGCGCGGAGCGCGGGCTGCACGAAGGAGAGTAGGAATGCTCCGCGCCCGCGACCGAGCGTCCGAAGGACGCGAGGTGAGGGCAGGCGCGGAGCGCG
>CAZCON010000030.1:0-10321 GCA_964500085.1 uncultured Lachnospiraceae bacterium | reverse complement strand
GTTCCTGCACATATTAAGGGATATCAGTATTTAAGAGATGCGATTATGATGTCAGTGGATAATTCGGAAATGTTAAATTCCATTACAAAAATGCTGTATCCTTCCATTGCGAAGCGTCATAAGACCACACCGAGCAGGGTGGAGCGTGCCATTCGACATGCGATTGAGGTAGCATGGAGCAGGGGGAAAACAGATACGATTGATGCCCTGTTCGGATATACGGTAGCAGGGGGAAAGGGAAAACCGACGAATTCCGAGTTTGTGGCACTGATTGCAGATAAAATCCGTTTGGAGTATAAATTACGTACACAGTAGTCCTTTATGCAGCGGAGAGGGTACACCGGTTTTGCTGTTAGAGTCTGTCCTGCAAAGCAAGAAAATGCTTTTCAAATGACTGAGATTATGGTATACTGTAGGTATATGAGTTGATGTCATACGCAAGGAGGAAAACTGTGAAAAATATTTTATTTGTTGCTTCTGAGTGTGTACCTTTTATTAAGACCGGAGGACTTGCTGATGTAGTGGGAGCTTTGCCGAAATATCTGGATAAGGAACGTTACGATGTGCGTGTAATGGTGCCGAATTATATGGCAATTCCGGCAAAGTACAAGGAAAAGATGCAGTATAAGAGCCATTTTTATATGGAGCTTGCATGGCGCAGCCAGTATGTCGGCATTCTTGAAACGGTTTTGGATGGCGTTACGTTTTATTTTATTGATAACGAATATTATTTCGCCGGTGACAGACCTTATGGCAATATTTATGAGGATATTGAAAAGTTTGCATTTTTTTGCCGCGCGGCATTGTCGGCGCTTCCGCAGATTGGCTTCCGGCCGGATCTGATTCATTGCAATGACTGGCAGACGGGTCTGCTTCCGGTGTATTTGCATGACAGCTTTGGACAGGGAGAGTTTTATCGCGGAATTAAGACGGTTATGACGATTCATAATCTGAAGTTTCAGGGCGTTTGGGATAAAAAGACAGTAGCAGATATTACAGGACTTGATATGTACTATTTTGCACCGGACAAGCTGGAGGCTTACGGAGATGCAAACTACTTAAAGGGTGGTATCGTGTATGCAGATTATGTCACTACGGTAAGCGATACCTATGCGGAGGAAATTAAGACTCCGTTTTACGGCGAGGGGCTTGACGGCCTGATGCGTGCGCGTTCCAACTGCCTGTGCGGTATTGTCAATGGCATTGATTATGAAGAGTATAATCCGGAGACGGATTCGTATCTTGTGCAGCCGTACAACGCAGTCAACTTCCGTAAGGAAAAGGTGAAAAACAAACTGGCCCTGCAGGAAGAGCTGGATTTGGAGCGGGATGGCAGAAAATTTATGATAGGTATTGTTTCCCGGCTTACGGACCAGAAGGGGTTTGATTTGGTAGAGTGCGTTATGGAGGAGCTGTGTGATACGGATACGCAGCTTGTGATTCTTGGAACCGGTGACCCGAAGTACGAGAATCTGTTCCGGCATTACGAGTGGAAATATCATGGCAGGGTTTCTGCTAATATTTATTATAACAATGAGCGTGCCCATAAGATTTATGCAGCCTGTGATGCTTTTCTGATGCCGTCGCTGTTTGAACCGTGCGGACTTAGCCAGCTGATTAGCCTGCGGTATGGCACGGTTCCGATTGTGCGGGAAACGGGAGGGCTTCGTGATACGGTAGTTCCGTACAATGAGTATGAAAGCACCGGCACCGGCTTTAGCTTTGCAAATTATAACGCACATGAGATGCTGTCGATAGTGCGCTATGCAAAGCATATTTACTACAATAAAAAGCGTGAGTGGAACAAGCTGGTAGACCGTGGTATGGCGATGGATTTTTCATGGAAGTCTTCTGCAAAGAAGTATGAGGAATTGTATCGTACCATGCTCGGAGAATAAAACTGACGGCCCATTTTGGATACTAGTGTCCAAAATGGGCTTTTATCGGTGAAACAGGGCCGGAAGGCTTCGTTTTTGAATAGAATGAAGCAGAGGCATTCAGAAAAGTAAAGGAGAGACCTATGCGATTAGGAAAATTACTGGAAACGTTGCGTTGCGACGGTTCTGTTTTGGAGATACAGGGAGACGGGGACGCAGAGGTAACGGGGGTTTGTTATGATTCCCGTAAGCCGGTGGCAAAAGGAAGTATGTTTGTGTGTATTTCCGGTGCGGTACATGACAGCCATTCCTATGCACAGGCGGTTGCAGAGGCGGGAGCTTCTGTGATTGTAGTGGAAAAGGACGTAAAGATAACGGGAAAGGTCACGGTGGTACAGGTGACAGATACGAGAAAGGCGCTTGCCTTTCTGGCGGCGGCATGGTTCGGGCATCCTGCTGAAAAGCTGATTACCATCGGTATTACAGGAACGAAGGGAAAGACCACCACGGCCTATATGCTTCATCATATTCTTGAGTCTGTAGGAATTAAGACAGGACTGGTCGGTACCATTGAGGTAAGGAACGGTGCCACCTCCGTGCCTGCGAATAATACAACGCCGGAATCCTTTTTGCTTCAGCAGTCTTTTAGCGAAATGGTGGAAAACGGCTGTAAGGCGGTGGTGATGGAGGTGTCCTCACAAGGCTTAAAGCTGTCCCGCGTAGCCGGTTTTACCTTTGATTATGGCGTTTTTACGAATTTGGAGCCGGATCATATCGGACCAAATGAGCATACGGATTTTGACGATTATGCGTCATGTAAAGCGCGTCTGTTTCAACAGTGCAGGGTTGGAATTCTGAATGGAGATGATGCCCATTTGGAACGGATGCTGCTTGGACACACCTGCAGGGTGATGACATATGGTATGGGTGAGGGCGTGGATTTGCGTGCCACACACATTGATTTGCACAGGGATGACGGAAAGCTGATGGTTTCCTATGAAACGGAGGGAATGTTAAAAACAAAGCTTTCCGTGGCGATTCCGGGGCTGTTTTCTGTATATAATTCCCTGACGGCAGCAGCAATCTGCCAACAGCTCGCAGTTCCGGCAGAAAAAATGAAGCAGGCACTTTTGGAGGTACAGGTCAAGGGAAGACTGGAGACGGTGGAGCTATCCCCAAGGTTTTCCCTGATGATTGATTATGCCCATAATGCCATGAGTTTAAAGAGCCTTTTGACGGCACTGCGGGAATACCATCCGAAGCGTCTGGTGTGTTTGTTTGGCTGTGGAGGCAACCGTTCCAGAGACAGGCGTTTTGAAATGGGGGAGATTTCCTCGCGTTATGCGGACCTGACGATTGTAACCTCGGATAATCCGCGGTTTGAAGAGCCGAAGGCCATTATTGGGGACATTTTGGCCGGGGTAAAGAAGGCAGACGGAGCCTATGTGACGGTGCCGGATCGCAAGGAAGCCATCCGCTATGCGATTTTGAATGCACAGGAGGGCGATGTGATTGTACTTGCGGGAAAGGGGCATGAGGATTATCAGGAGATTTGCGGTGTAAAGCATCCGATGGATGAAAGGGTGCTGATTCGTGAAATTATAGAGGAAATGACGGAGGAAGAACGGGTACGATGCGGTATGCCGATGTAATTGTAGACCTTTCGCTGGAAAAACTGGATAAAACCTATCAGTATGCCATACCGGAAGCATTGCAGGAGACGGCGGTGGTAGGAGCGAGGGTTGAGGTTCCCTTTGGGGGAGGCAACCGTCGGCTTTCCGGATATATTGTGGATATTTCTAATACGCCGGCATTTGACCCGGAGCGGACGAAGGAAATAATTTCCGTGGTGTCCGGCGCAGTGAATCTGGAGCGGCGTTTTATTACCCTTGCTTACTGGATGAAGGAACATTTCGGCGGCACGATGAATGAGGCGCTGAAAACGGTGCTTCCAGTAAAACAGGCGGTCAGGGAGGTAAAAAAGCGTACTCTTATACGGGAGGCAGAGGCTGCGGTGCTTAAGGAGTATTATGCTGCTGCGGTGAAACGGGGGTATGCGGCGCGTGTCCGGCTGTTAGACGCATTCCGGGAAAGGGAAGAGCTGGATTATGCGACGGTTACGGAAAAATTGAAAATTTCCCCACAGACGATTGCGGCAATGTGCCGTGACGGTATTGTTTCCGTTAGGGAAGAAACGCTGTATCGGAATCCTGCCACAGGGATACAAAAAAGAGAAAAACCGATATTAAATGAAGAACAGAAATTTGCGACAGAGAAGGTATGGGGCGATTACACCGCGGGAAAACGGGGGACTTATCTGCTGTTTGGCGTTACCGGAAGCGGAAAAACTGAGGTGTATCTGGAATTGATTGAGCGTGTGGTGGCAGAGGGAAAGCAGGCAATTGTGCTGATTCCGGAGATTTCCCTGACGTTTCAGACCGTGCGGCGTTTTTATGAGCGGTTTGGGGCACGGGTCTCGGTGCTGCATTCCCGACTTTCGGCAGGAGAGCGGTATGACCAGTATATACGGGCGAGAAAAGGGGAAATTGATGTGATGATAGGACCACGCTCGGCTTTGTTTACGCCGTTTGAACGTCTGGGACTGATTATTATGGATGAAGAACAGGAGGGCGCCTATAAGAGCGAGGGGACACCGAAATATCATGCAAGGGAGACTGCGGAGTATCTGGCAGGCTTTGTCGGCGCGTCGCTGCTGCTTGGCTCTGCAACTCCGTCTCTGGAAGCCTATTCAAGGGCAAAGAGTGGGGAATATCAGCTGCTTACATTGAAAAAACGCGCCAAAGAAGCAGGCATGCCGAACGTCTCCATTGTGGATTTGCGGCAGGAGCTTTCGGCAGGAAACCGTTCCATGTTCAGCAGAAAATTAAAAGAGCAGATGCAGGAGCGGCTTGCCAAACGGGAGCAGGTTATGTTATTTTTAAATAGGCGGGGGTATGCGGGGGCTGTGTCCTGCCGTGCCTGCGGAGAAGGCATGAAATGCCCGCACTGTGATATTTCACTGACGTTGCACAGAGGCGGAAAGCTGCTTTGCCATTATTGCGGCTATGAAACCATACAGCCCAGGGTCTGTCCGGCCTGCGGCTCCAAATATATCGGATTATTTGGTACCGGAACGCAGAAGGTAGAGGAAATGGTACGGAGAGAGTTTCCGGAGGCAAGAGTGCTTCGTATGGATGCGGATACCACAAAAAATAAAGGCGGACATGAAAAAATTGTGGCAGCCTTTGCAAACGATGAGGCAGATATTCTGATTGGAACGCAGATGATTGTAAAGGGACATGATTTTCCAAGGGTGACGCTTGTGGGAATCCTTGCGGCAGATTTATCCCTGCATGCGGGAGACTATCGGGCAGCAGAACGAACCTTTTGTCTGCTTGCACAGGCAGCAGGACGTGCCGGCAGGGATTGTCTGGCAGGGGATGTGGTGATTCAGACCTATCAGCCGGAGCATTACGCAATTGTTACGGCTGCCACGGAGGATTATGAGTCCTTTTATACGCAGGAGATGGCATACCGGAGACTTTTAAAATATCCGCCGGCAGCGCATATTCTGGCAATTTTGGTACAGGCAGAGGAGGAAGCGGATGCAAGACTTGCAGCAAAACGTCTTGCGGAGGCCGTACAGCGTATCCGACTGCCGGAGGAGAGTGAAGGGACGGTTATCGGACCGGCACCGGCAGGGCTTTCTAAAGCAAATGATTTATACCGCTATGTCATTTATGTGAAAAGTATGCAGTATGTGCGGCTGATGCAGTTTCATCAGGAGGCCGAGAAAGAAAAAAAGTTGACAGAGCGGGATATAAAGTGTATGATACAGTTTGATTTCAATCCGCTTGGCGGTTATTGATAACAGGAGGATAAGAATATGGCAATGAGAAAAGTCAGAACGCTGGGAGATCCGGTTTTAAGAAAAATTTCCAAGCCGGTGACCGAGGTAAATGAAAAAACAAAGGAATTGATTCAGGATATGCTGGAGACAATGTATAGGACAAACGGTGTCGGACTCGCAGCACCGCAGGTTGGTGTGTTAAAGCGCATTGTTGTCATTGACGTAAGTCAGGATGGAGATGAACCGATGGTGTTTATTAATCCGGAGATTGTGTCTGCGTCCGGAAGCCAGACCGGTGACGAGGGGTGCCTTAGTGTACCGAGAAAGGCAGGAAAGGTAACCAGACCGAATGAGGTTACTGTTCGTGCGGCAGATCTTGATATGAATGAGTTTGAAATTACCGGTACGGAGCTTTTGGCGCGTGCATTCTGTCATGAAATTGATCATTTGGACGGAATTGTTTATGTGGATAAGGTAGAGGGCGAGCTGCATGAGGTACAGGCAGAGGATTAACAGGAGGATTTGACATGAGAGCGGTCTTTATGGGTACACCGGATATTGCGGCAGAGGTGTTAAAAAGTCTGTTGCTATCCAGACATGAGATTGTAGCGGTAGTGACACAGCCGGATCGTCCGAAGGGACGCGGCAGGGAGCTTACAAAGTCTCCTGTCAAGCTTGTGGCAGAGGAGCACGGGATTCCTGTGCTGCAGCCGGAAAAGGTTAAGGCACCGGAGGCGGTGGCAGAGCTGAAAGCGCTTGCCCCGGAGGTGATTCTGGTGGTTGCGTTCGGACAGATTCTTTCGAAGGAAATTCTGGAGTTTCCAAAGTATGGCTGTATCAATGTCCATGCTTCTCTGCTTCCGGAGTACCGTGGTGCGGCACCGATACAGTGGGCTGTAATTGACGGAAAAGAAAAAACCGGTATTACCATTATGCGGATGGATGAGGGAATTGATACCGGTGATATGATTTGCAGGGAAGAGATTGCGATTACGGCAGAGGAAACCGGAGGAAGTCTGCACGATAAGCTTGCGGCAGTTGGCGGACCGCTATTGCTGCGCGCGCTGGAACAGATAGAAGACGGAACCGCAGTGTATACGCCGCAAAATCAGGAAGCCTATACGTATGCAAAAATGCTTCGTAAGGATATGGGACGCATAGATTTTACAAAATCTGCAGAGGAGCTGGAGCGGTTAATCCGCGGGTTGAATCCGTGGCCGAGTGCGTTTACCAGATGGCAGGGAAAGACGCTGAAGCTATGGAACGCGTCGGTATCCTACGAGCGGTTTGAGGCTTGTCCGTGTGGAACGTTGGTTTCAGTGAAGAACGGAATGCTTTGGATTATGACGGGAAATGGTATTTTGCAGGTGCGCGAGCTTCAGCCGGAGGGAAAACGGCGCATGACAACAGAGGAGTTTTTGCGGGGATATCCGCTGACACCGGGACTTGTGTTTGAACGGTAAAGCTTTGTCTGGGGAAAAGAGCGGGGGAAATTTTTTTTCATAGCAGATTGGAGGAGACAGAATGTATTATGACTGGACCTATTGTTTGATTATTCTTGGTGCAATACTTTCCATGTGTGCATCCGCAGGAGTAAAAAGTACCTACGCAAAATATTCCGGAGTGCAATCGAGCAGGAGACTGACGGCTGTTGAGGCGGCAGAACGGATTCTGCAGGGTGCCGGAATTACAGATGTGAGAATTGAGCACGTGTCCGGTGAACTGACAGATCATTATGATTCATCATCAAAGGTGTTGCGGCTGTCGGATTCGGTTTACAGCAGCACATCAATAGCGGCAATCGGTGTGGCAGCGCATGAATGCGGACACGCCATTCAGGACAATGAGGCGTATGTACCGCTGAGATGCCGTCATTTCCTTGTGCCGATTGTTAATTTTGGAAACAAGCTTTCTATGCCGCTGTTTATTCTTGGACTGATACTCGGTATGTATAAAACGCTGGTGCCTCTTGGGATTTTTTTGTTTTCCTTTGCGGTGCTGTTTCAGATTGTGACGCTTCCGGTAGAATTTAACGCCTCCTCCAGGGCAATTGCAATTTTGGGAGAGAGCGGTATGCTTACCTCCGCAGAGGTACCGCAGGCAAAGAAAGTGTTACAGGCAGCTGCCTGTACGTATCTTGCAGCGGTGGCTGCTTCAGCGCTCCAGCTGCTTCGTCTGATTTTGATAGCCCGCAGAAGGAGAGATTAGGATGGCAGCAGAAGAGAAAAAGGCTTTGACAGCGAGAGAGGCTGCAGTAAAAATGCTGCTTGCCGTTTGTAAGGAAAAACAGTTTTCTCAGGCAGCAAAAGGAAGCTGCCTTGTAAAAATAGAAGATAAACGGGAGCGGGCGCTGGCAACCAGACTGTTTGAGGGAACCTTAGAACGGATGATAGAGCTGGACTATATCATAGACAGGTTTTCTAAAATACCGGTTCGCAGGATGAAGCCTGTGATTGCAGCGATTCTTCGCATGACGGTATACCAGCTTCGGTTTATGGATAAAATTCCGGCTTCGGCGGCCTGCAATGAAGCTGTTATGCTGACAAAGAAATTTGGTTTTTCCGGACTTTCCGGTTTTGTAAACGGCGTGGCGCGAGCTGTTGCCAGGGCAGAAACAATTCCGTATCCGGAACGGGAAAATGATGCGAAGCAGTATCTGTCGGTACGGTATTCCATGCCGACTACACTTGTAGAACAAACACTTTCTCAATATGGTACGGAAATCACAGAACGGATTTTTGCGGCTTTTCTGGAAATGGAAAAAACGGTGACGATTCGCTGTTTACATAGAACTACAAATGTAGAACAGCTAAAGACGCTGCTGGCGGAGACGGGAGTTTTGGCATCGGAAGGGGTTTATACCGAAGGCACACTGCGACTGTCGATACCGGACACGCCGGAACGGCTTCCAATGTTTGCGGAGGGCGGCTTTTATATTCAGGATGAAAGCTCGATGCAGGCAGTGCTTGCAGCCGGACTTACCGGAAGAGAACGTGTGCTTGATCTTTGTGCCGCACCGGGAGGAAAAACCGTTATGGCGGCTGATTTGCTTGATAAGGGAAGCGGTACGGTAGAGGCAAGAGATTGTTCGGAAGCAAAGCTGCAGCTTCTGGAAGAAAACATAAAGCGCTGCCGGCTTTCCAATGTGTCGCTTCGTCTTCAGGATGCTACGGTGTTCCGGAGAGAGGATGAGGAGGCTTATGATGTGGTGCTTTGTGATGTTCCGTGCTCCGGTCTTGGAATACTGGGGAAGAAGCCTGATATTAAATGGTTTCTGACAACAGAGCAGGAAAAGGAGCTTTGCGTACTGCAAAAGAAAATCCTTGCAAATGCAGTACGCTATGTAAAAAAAGGCGGTATACTGATTTTTTCCACCTGTACGATAAATAAGGAGGAAAATCTGGGGGGATACGCCTACTTAAAGGAATGTGGTCTGCAGCCGGAAAGTCTGGAGCCGTTTCTTTCTGACCGGCTCTGGAATGATACTACAAAGGACGGATATTTACAGATGCTTCCGGGCATCCATTCTACCGACGGATTCTTTGTGGCGAGGTTTCGGAAACTGGCAGAGTAAGGAGAGAGATTACCTATGGAGTATATAGAAGCAGAAAAGAAGGATATCAAATCCCTTTTACTGCCGGAGCTGACGGAGGAGCTTCTCGAAATCGGTGAAAAAAGCTTCCGGGGCGCACAGATTTTTGACTGGTTACATAAACGGGGCGTGACAGAGTTTTCTCAAATGACAAATCTTTCCGGCGCACTGAGGGAAAAGCTGTCGGAACGGTATGCCATTCCTGTTTTGCGTGAGGTGAGAAGACTTGCTTCGGCAGAGGATGAAACGGTAAAGTTTTTGTTCGCATTACCGGATGATAAGGTAATCGAGAGTGTGTTTATGAAATATAAGCACGGCAATTCTGTTTGCATTTCCTCGCAGGCCGGGTGCCGGATGGGATGCCGCTTTTGCGCTTCAACGCTGGGCGGACTGGAGCGGAATTTGCTGCCGTCGGAGATGCTGGAACAGATTTATCGCATTCAGGAGCTGACAGGTGAACATGTTTCCAATGTAGTCGTAATGGGAACGGGAGAACCGATGGACAATTATGATAATCTGATACGTTTTCTCCGCCTGATTTCTGCACCGGAGGGGCAGAATATGAGTATTCGGAATATTACGGTATCCACCTGCGGAATTGTAGAAAATATGAGACGGTTTGCAACAGAGGGGCTTCCGGTGACGCTGGCGCTTTCCCTGCATGCGCCGGAGGATGAGGCGCGAAAACGCCTGATGCCGGTGGCAAACCGGTACAGATTGGAGGAGGTGCTTGCCGCCTGTGACTATTATTTTGAAAAGACAGGACGCAGGATTACCTATGAGTACAGCCTTGTGGCGGGAGAAAACGACACAGAGGCTGAGGCAGAGGCACTGGGGCGGCTTCTTCGCGGAAAAAACTGTCATGTGAATTTGATTCCGGTGAACCCGATTCGGGAACGGGATTACAAACAGTCAAGTTTTAAAAATGTTTTAAATTTTAGAAAAACACTTGAAAAATATAATATAAATGTTACTATTAGAAGAGAATTGGGTGCAGATATC
>CAZCON010000029.1:0-10473 GCA_964500085.1 uncultured Lachnospiraceae bacterium | reverse complement strand
CGCGACTTTGTTCACTTTGGCAAAATCAAACGCGGTGCAAACGAAAGGGCAGTTTTCCTATCATTCAAGACTGCTTCTTCGTTTACACCGCTATTGATTGTAGCCTAAAGAATTTTCGCGTGTCCTCAATGTTAGTTTATTCTTCTTTCAAAGCCTTCTTAATTCTACTAAGTGATTCCGGTGCAATCCCTAAATATGTAGCAACATAATGTTGTTTCACCGATTCACATATCATAGGATACAACTTTTTAAAATGAATATAACGCTCTGTGGCATTCTCTACAAGAAAACCATTTTCCCTATATATCTTATAACGTAACGCATTTTCCAAAAACGTTATATAAACATTTTTAAGCTGATTATTTTCATAAATAAGGTCTTTTATTTTTTGAACTCCAAATAACATCAAAGTTGTTTCTTCTAAGGTTTCCCAAATAACAATGCTCTCTCTGTAACCAAACAATCCTTCATCCATACAAAGAGTTCCCGGAATCGAAAAACCTCGAACGATATCATTACCATCTCCATCCACATAATAGGCTCTACAAATTCCGTTGATTACCAACCTATTGAAAAATGTTGTAGACAGGAATCTTCGTTATCAGTCACCAACTCACTCTCAAGATAAATATCAATATTAGTTATCCCTACATAATCCTCCTCGTTGTATTATGGCTATACATAGGAAACGACTGCAAACCACATTTCATGATTTGCAGCCGAACTATCTTAGCATGATGTGCCGTAGACTCCAAGCTTTGCGCCCCTAAGTTTCCCTAAGTATGCCCTGTTGTTTTATATATCTTCATCTTATCATAAAAATGTATAAAATCAATCGTCTTTCGTCTGCGAATTAATTTCGCTGTACGCCTTTGGGATAATTTTTAGCACTGCCAAATAGTGTTTTTTCTTACACAGCAGTTAGAATTGAACAAACTCTAATGCAAATATTTATAATCTGTCATTTTTCAGCTCGCCTCCACATAGTACTGTGCCTGTGCGGCAAACAGCTCTGCATAGATGCCGTCCGTTTTCTCTACCAGCTCCTCATGGGTGCCGTATTCCTTAATGGTGTTCTCCGCAAATACGGCAATGTGGTCGCAGAACTTACAGCTGGACAAACGGTGAGAAATGTAAATAGCAGTCTTACCGCCCACTAACGTATCAAAACTACGGTAAATGTCATACTCTGCCACCGGGTCTAAGGCTGCCGTCGGCTCGTCTAAAATCACAATCGGCGCATCCTTATACAGTGCCCTGGCAATGGCAGTCTTCTGCTGCTGTCCGCCGGAAAGCTCCGTTCCCTTTTCATCAAAGCTCTTATATAGTATCGTATCCAGACCCTCCGGCAGCTTTTGTGCATCCTCATAAAATCCGGTCAGGGAAAGCACCCGGCAAATCTCCTCTTCCTTTGCGTCCTCGCCAAACGCAATATTTTCCTTTAGGCTGAACGCAAACAGCTCGAAATCCTGAAATACGACTGCAAACAGCTTTCGGTACTCCTCTTCGGAATATTCCTTGATATTTACGCCGTCAATCAAAATCTCGCCCTCCGTCACATCATACAGACGGCAAAGAAGCTTGATAAACGTAGTCTTTCCCGCGCCATTTAAGCCTACCACCGACAAATGCTCCCCGGAGGTGATTTTTAAATTGATATCCTTTAGTACATACTGCTCGGAGCGCGGATACTGAAAGCTTACGTTTACAAATTCTATGGTGTGCTTCTTCTCCGTCACCTTTCTCGTCCCCTTGGAAAGTGCTGCCGGATAGTCCAAAAGTTTTAAAAACTCGCCGGCATAACGACAGTGCTTCTCTATCCCCTGCCATGCAAACACCACACCCCGCAGCCCGTGGTAAAGCTCCGATGCCGATGCCACGCACATGGAAAAATCACCGAGCGTAATCCTTTTTAGCAGCGTAAGATACCCGATGTAAAAATAGCTAAAACCGTCTCTTACCGCATTGGCAAGGTCCATCCCCCAATTGAAGCCACGTTGTTTCTCACACTTTTCTTTAACAATTTCCGTAAACTCTTCCGAGTGGCTCTTCATCTTCCGCTCCATCATTGCAGCGCTGTCATACAGCCGGATTTCTTTCCCATAGGAAAAATCTGCAAGCTGGCACATATAATACCAAAACACGCGGTTGAGCTTTGCAAGCTTTCCATAAAATCCAACCTCTGCCTCATTATTCTTTTTATTAAAAAATCCCATGGCAAGCAGTGCTGCAAGCTGCACCGGCAAAAGTAACGGACAGGTCACCGCAAGAATGGTGCCAACACCAAAGAGCACCGTCGCACTGCTTACCATACTGTAGACATCATTTAATATTCCCACAACGCCGCCGCTGTACCAGCTAATGCCCTCCTTCGCACGATTGAGCTGATTTAATGCCTCCGGGTCCTCCGTATGCTCGAAATCCATCTGCATTGCATGCTCTGCTAACTTTATTTCAAAATACTCGTTAAACCACTCCTCCAAAACACTGCGCCAGTGGTTTGCCACACTGTTCATCACGCTGGAGAGCAGATTAAGGCCGCAAATCAGGGCAACGTACAAAATCACCGTCCGCAAATGCTCTTTTACCGGCGCGCCCTCTACCATAAGCATCAGCTCATCAATCAAAAATTTCGGTAAAATCACCACCTGGATTTTTTGCAGCAGCTGCGCCACAAACAAAATCCCATATACCAAAAACAGGGACGGACGCTCCTTCCACGCCACCTGTGCCATAAATTTTAACACGCGCTTTCTCATGGCACGGCTTTCTGCCCTTTCTTTTTTTCGCTCCTTAGGCCTCGCCATATGCTGCCACCTCACCTTCCGTTTCCTCTACATAATACTGTGCCTGAATCCGGAACATTTCTGCATACGCACCGTTCTTCTCCAAAAGCTCTGCATGCGTACCATATTCCACCATTTCTCCCTCTGCAAACATTGCCACATGATTGCAGAACTGTGTAGAGCTTAACCGGTGACTGATATAGACTGCCGTTTTTCCTCCAATCAGTGCGTCAAAGTCCTCATAAAGCTTTGCTTCTGCCAGTGCATCTAACGCCGCCGTCGGCTCGTCCAGTACCACCACCGGCGCATCCTTATAGAGTGCCCTTGCCAGTGCCAGCTTCTGCTTTTCGCCGCCGGAAAAATCCACGCCGTCATCATACACAATCTTTAAAAGCTCCGTCTTAATTCCCGCAGAAAGCGTGGCAAGCTTTTCCGAAAGTCCTGCCGCCGCCAGACACGCCTCTGCCCTTCCCGAATCCGTACACTCCGGCTCCTTCATGGACACATTTTCCTCAATCGGGAACGCAAACAGCTCTACCTGCTGAAATACCGGTGCAAACGCCGCATAGTAGCTCCTTCTGTTATACTCACGCACATCCACACCATTCAACAAAATTCTCCCCTCCGTCGGTTCATACAGACGAAGCAAAAGCTTTATCATCGTAGACTTTCCTGCGCCATTTAAGCCCACCACTGCAAGACGTTCTCCTGCCTTTAAGGTCAGATTCAGGTTTTTTAAGGCATACTGCTCTGCCTTAGGATACCGGAAGGACACCTGTTCAAAGGTAAATTCATAGGTCGTAAACCTTGGAAGCTCTTTTCCCGTTTCTTCCCTGTCTCCGCCGTCAAAATCCAAAAAGCTCCGGAAATCGTCCAGTTCACGGCTTCTTGCCAAAATATTCCCTACGCCGTTTAAAAAATTGGAAAGATACCCAAAAAGGGTCGCTGTAGACGCGAGATACAGACTAAAATTGCCGATGGTCATATTCCCCTTTATCATGGAATACACAAGCCACGCATACACTAAAATCTGGGATGCAAACCAGAACACATGTCCAGCCACCGCTGACCGAAACCAGAACCGTTCATTCTGCTTCTGGGCATCATAACGAATCTGATTTAACGCACGGTATTTTCCAAGCAGCCACTCCTTCAGACCGTACATACGGATATCCTTTGCCTCTGCAAAATTGGTTGTCGTTTCCTGCATGTAATACTTTTTTCTCCACCACGGTGCCAATGGGTCCCATACTTTCGCCTTTGTCACCTTATTCGTATGATTTGTCACAAGGAAATCCCCCACTGCAATCACCAGCAAAAGCACTACAATCCCCGGATGCATCGTTCCTAAAATCACAATGCCTACTACCGTCACCGCAAGGGAGCGCAAAAAGAAGTCTAGCTCCCGCAGCATGCCCTCTATGCCTATGTTATTTCCGCAACAGCTGTTCTGTGCCTTTTGGTAGCAGTCCATCACATCCGGATTTTCCAGATGTCCGAACTCGATTTCCATTGCCTTACGATTCAGCTTTCGCATGGCGCAAAAACGTGTCCCCAAAAATCTCCAGTCCAACCCAAAGCTGTGAAAGGTATTGCCCATTGTGGAAACTACCTGAAGAATGGCAAACACCACCATCATCCACACCAAATTTTCTACGCTTCCTCCCCCAGAAATCAAATCCAAAATAAACTTTGACATAAACGTCCACAGATACGACGCAAACGGCGCCCCGATAACACCAAGGGCAATGATGGGAAACGTTTTTTTGTCATACGCCGCCATGTTCCTTATGGTAAAGCACACATTGCTCCACGTGCCGTATTCTTTATGTAACGGATTTTTCTGCTCCTGCTCCTCCTTGTTTTGCTCCTCTTGTTTTGCTTTTCTTGTTCTTTTCTTTTTCATCTTTCCTGACCCCTTTTCCATTTTACCTGCTGCTTTTTTGTTTCCCCTGCTAGTTTCCCTTCTTCTTTTCCATCCTTTTTAAAAAGTCTAACTTTTCCCGTTCAAACATCGGCTTGTTGCATCCGCCAATTGAAAGTAAAAAGCTTTCCGGTGGATTCAGCACCGTGTCTGCCCCTGCAAGCAACAAAAGAAACAGCGTTGAAATCTGACAGTTTACGCTATACAGGCTCTCCGACTCATCAAACTCATTGACAATACTCATTGTCCATAGCATAGTGTTTGCATTCGTGTTTACATTCGTGTTTGCATTCGTCTTTGCACATTTTTTCAAAAACTGCACTGCCTCCTGTGCGGTTTTTTCCGATACGCCAACGCGCTTTGCCACGGTAGAAACCGACACGGCATCTCCTGCCTCCAGAGAAAGCAGGTAAAATAAGATATGCAGGTTGTCCTTCTTTCCAAGAAACGAAAACAGCTCCACCAACTCATCCGTCACCTTAAAATAAGAAGCAAAGCCATCCTCCGGCTTCTTTATCAGCGTGTAAAACTCCAGATTCCGATTTAGTCGAAAGTAATCAAATCCAGAAGCGTCATATACCATAGAGGCAAGCACATTGGTTCCCTCCGGTCGCATGCGCTCATAATAATAGTTCTTGTTTTCATGCCAAAAGCCAAGCTGCATTGCCCAAATAAGCTGAAGCAAACGCTTCCACTGCTCTGTACGGTCAAACTCCTCCCCGACAGGAATCGCCTTAATCGCGTCCACCAACTGCTGCTCTAAGGAAGTCTCACCCTTGTCCCGTCCATACAAATAATCAATGGAAACCTCAAAATAATCCGCCAGCCGTGGCAGCAAATCTCCGTCCGGATAGCTTCCGTTCTCCCACTTAGACACCGCCTGCGGGCTGACACCAAGATGAGTGGCTAACTGCTCCTGCGTGACCCCTCTTTGTTTTCTTAGTTTCCAAAGTGTGGTTGCAAATACCGTTTCTGCCATCGCAAATTCCCCTTTCGGTTGTGTTGTACCCAGTATATCACAACATTCGGTTGAGCGGTAGTTTTAAAATCAACCAACGTTCTACTTTTAGAGATATTTTTTCTCCATTTTCTACATTTGGTTGTTTTTCGTAATTATTTCTGCTATAAAAAGTGGTTGTTACTTCACTGTAGCAACCGTTTACCTCTCCTCCAGCTCTACATACGCACCTTCCTTTAAAACGCTCTTGTATGCCGGACGGATAATCTTATCCTGATTGATAAGCTCCTCCAGACGGTGTGCGCTCCAGCCTACAATACGTGCCATGGCAAAAATTGGAGTAAACAGCTCTGCCGGAAGGTCCAGCATACTGTAAATAAATCCACTGTAGAAATCTACATTTGCACTGACACCTTTGTAAATGCGGCGTTCTCGTTCAATTACCTTTGGTGCCATCTCTTCTACCATCTTGTAAAGGCGGTATTCCGCCATCTTATTCTTTTCCTTCGCAAGCGTTTCCACATACTGCTTTAACAGACAGGAACGTGGGTCGGACAGAGAATACACCGCATGCCCCATGCCGTAAATCAGGCCCTTCTTATCAAACGCCTCCTTGTGCAAAAGCTTTACAAGATATTCCTCCACCTGTGCCGGGTCCTTCATATCCGCTACCGAATGCTTCAGATCATGGAACATCTCCACCACCTTAATGTTGGCACCGCCATGCTTTGGTCCCTTTAGGGAACCGAGCGCCGCTGCCACTGCCGCATAGGTGTCCGTGCCGGAGGAGGTGACAACGTGCATCGTAAAAGTAGAATTGTTACCGCCGCCATGCTCCATATGGAGCACCAGCGCCATGTCTAAAATCTTTGCTTCCAGTTCTGTATACTTCTTATCCGGACGAAGCATACGTAAAATGTTTTCCGCCGTGGAAAGCTTCGGGTCCGGATTGTGAATATAAAGGCTCTTCCCCCTGCCATAATGGTTGTACGCACAATAGCCATATACCGCTAGCATCGGGAACACCGAAATCAGCATAATACACTGACGAAGTACATTCGGAATACTGATATCATCTACCTTTTTGTCATAGCACGCAAGGGTCAGCACGGAGCGCGAAATCGTATTCATCATATCCTTACTCGGCGCTTTCATTACAACGTCACGGACAAAGTTGGTCGGAAGCGTTCTGGAGGTATTGAGCAGCTTCTTAAAATCCGCAAGCTCTGTTTCTGTCGGAAGCTTGCCAAACAGCAGCAGATACGTCACCTCTTCAAAGCCAAACCTCCCTGCACTTACAAACCCGTTACAAAGCTCCCTGATATCAATCCCGCGATACCGGAGCACGCCCTCGCACGGCACCTTCTCCCCGTTTTCCATACGAAAAGAGGTAATGTCTGAAATTCTTGTCAAACCCGCCACAACACCATTGCCGTTCAGATCACGCAGACCTCTTTTTACATCATGCACCTTATACAGCTCTGGTTCGATACCGCTGTTGCCGCGACAGAGCTTTGCAAGCTCCATAATCTCCGGTGAAACCTCTGTTAAAGCCTTTCTCATTATCTTCTCTCCCTTTTCTAAAATATCCTGCAAAATACCTCATCTCCTTTACGCACGGCCACGCCGCAAAACAACACCCATCTGCCACCTTACCCCTTTTCTTATTTATCGTTCTCGAAACAATGTCTGCAAATTCTCTCTTTGCTCCCCGTTTTGCAGCCTCCTTTAAAATCTTCTGCTGCCACCGGAATGAGAACGCCCTCCACTGCTTCTGCCTCCTCCGCCGGAGCTTCTGCTTCCTCCGCCGGAGGAACTGCCGGAGCTTCTCGGCGAATAGGTTTTTGTCACACTGGTACGGATAAAATCATCCCGTTTTGCCGTCAGGCCTGACTTGTCGCTTTGCATATAGGTTTTATCATTTACCGTCATCCTGCCTCCTGCCGTCCACTTCATCAGCAAAATGCCCACCACTGCCACAACAGCTGAAATCACCACCAAGAAGAACCATGGCATCTGCTTCATTTTTCCTTCAAAGGAGCGGTCGGAATAATATGTACCATAATCTGTGGAATTCGCGTAATATGCCGCTTCTGTGGCAAACAGCTTTGTTCCGTAGACAAAATCCTCCTTTCCGAAAAAGGTGATGATATCGTCCAGAATATACTCTATTCGATCATCATTCAGCCTGCTTTCGCAAAGCCCGTAGCCCTGAATGCACACCCCTCGGTCATCCTCATCCAGATTAAGCAACATAATGGCAAGATCCTCCGACGCATATCCGCCATCACACAGCCTGTCGGCACACTCCTCTAAAAATTCCTTTTCATAAAACTGCCGCATCTTTGCAACAAAGACACGGATACTGATTCCGCTCCCAGCTTCCTGCTTTGAAATCCTCTCGGTGATTTCTTCCGCTTCCTTTGCTGAAAAGGTTCCGCACAAATCATACAGCTTTTGCTCTTCATTTAACCGCTGCCCGCTCTCCGAAAGTGCCATATCCAGAATCTCTGCAGCTTTTCCATCCGTTTCTGCAAACGCCGCTTTCCCCTGTGGGAAAAATCCCACACTAAGCATCAGCATCAGACAGAGCCCCAGCCTGTAAAATACTCTTATCTTCTTCATCTTCTGCACCCCCTACAAAATCAAATATGTCAAAAGTGACAGTACAAGAAAGCTTCCCGCATACAGAATTGCGGCCCATTTTGCCACCTTCGCCTTGGAAACCGGCGGTTTCCCGACAATTTTACCGGTCTGCCCGTTCATCGTATAGACCTTTTTCTCCCCCTGATACTCATAATTTAAAATCCAGACCGGAAGAAGCGTATAGTAATGCTGCCGTTTGTTGGTAACTACCTCCTGTCTGTTATAGGCCGTGGTAGCATAGCCGCGAATACTCTCCCGCAGATACTTTTCTGCATACTCCTTTACACGAAGCCGCACCCTGTCAAGCAGCTTATCCGCATCATCACCATACTTTTCCGCCTGAAAACCCGCCAGATATTTCGGATTGAAATCCTTCAGCTCCGCATAGTGATACGGCTCCAGACAATCCATCGTTTCATCATCCATCTTTACCGATGCGTCTGCAGGCACCTTCTGATAACTCAGATTTGCCTGACGGTACACATGGTAATAATCCGTTTCATGAATAATATAATCGCCCCGTCTGCGAGAACGCTTCTTTGTACAAAGGCAATCTGCCTCCGCATTCACATTCAGGTCGTACAGCCAGAACGGCACATAAATACCGGTAATCTCGCCAAGCCGCCGTTCCGTCATAAAATCCTTTGGCGTAAGCAATCCGTTCTTTGCCCACTTTTTATAGCCGGCCTTTGCTTCTTCCTTTGAAACAGTAAACGGTATCACCTTATCCGGTGCAAGCTTACCATGAAGTCTTTCTCCTAATGCCACTGCAGACCCGCAGTAAGCGCAGACGGTAGCACTCGTCTCCGCATCCGTTACAATTACCGCACCGCAGTTTTCACAGATAAACTCCTGCTCCTCCTCGTATACCGTTTCCTTTTTTTCCTCCGGCTCCTCAAAATCTGCCTTCAGCTCCGGAATCTCCCCCGGTGCAAACGGCTCCACCGTAACCTCTTCCTCCTCTAGCTCCGGTGCATCCTCAATTGCCTCCGTATAATCGCAGCTTGCACAATGCAGCTTTCCAAGCTCGCTGTCATACTCCATTCCGGCCCCACACATTGGACATTTAAAATCAATTACCATTTTTTCTGTCACCTCTCCCTGCTTTTGGAATAAATTTGAAAAATACCCCTGATGATATACTAATATAAAATCTGGGTGAAGTCAACAAAAACACGAGGAATGCGACAGAAAAAAGTGGGTATTGTTCCCATTTTAAGGAATACAATACCCTTACTTTTACCATAGATGCCGGAGCCGCCTGAGTTATATCTATCTCATCGTTTTTCTGCTTCTTGTCCTTAATTTTGCTTCCGAAACCGTGAACGATATCCTCGCTCTCGACATAACCTGCAACCACCTCTGCCTTTGCCGCTTCCGTCTTTCCCATATACGGCAAACTGCTCGCGACCATACAAAGTACCAGCATCAGGTCAACACGAGTGTTCAGGCTTTTCTCTTTTCCTGTGTTTCATCTGTACATTCTTTCATCTCGCAGTTTCTTTCTCCTCGCAAAACCCACACAGCACTCTGTAAAAAAGAATCCAAAGTGTTCGCCCCGGATTCTTTACGCTGTAATGCGTTCTTTACAGTTTCTACTATATCTTCTCACAGACCCTACACTATGTATGTTTTGCTCGTTCCATCTGCACACTTCTCATGCACTTTATCATTTTATCATATCAAAGTCATTTTGTCAGCTATGTTCAACTACTATTACATACCATATTTTCGCCCGTCGTGTCCTGCAATCGATCCCGCCAGGCAGTAATTTTCTTCTCCTCCGGGCTTTTCATTTCCTCATTGACCATTCCGAATTCTGGTGCTACAATAATAAAATACCATAGTATGATAACACTACGGCATTTGCCGTTTCAGAAAATCTCCGCCATGCGCGTGAGTCAGAAAGGATTCCTATGTGGATTGCAAATGATTGGAAAGAATACGAAGTTTTGGATGCCTCTGGTGGCGAGAAATTAGAGCGCTGGGGGGATTATATTTTACTGCGTCCGGATCCGCAGGTGCTTTGGAATACCCCAAAAGCCGCACCCGAATGGAGCCGGTTAAATGCCCATTACCATCGCAGCAACAAGGGCGGCGGCGAATGGGAGTTTTTTGATTTACCGCAAAACTGGCTGTTGCATTATAAAGAGCTGACC
>CAZCON010000028.1:0-10573 GCA_964500085.1 uncultured Lachnospiraceae bacterium | reverse complement strand
GTTTGAAGCAGCAGAGCTTCGTGATGGAGACCGGGAACGCTATAACGGAAAGGGTGTAAAAACTGCGGTAGCGCATATTAACGAGGATATTGCGAGGCTGTTAAAGGAAAAAAATGCATTTCAGCAGGAACAGGCGGATGAAGCAATGAAGCTGCTTGACGGTACGGAAAACAAGGGAAGACTGGGCGCCAACGCAATTTTGGCAGTTTCTCTTGCTTTGGCAAGGGCAGAGGCAGATGGTCTGTCCATACCGCTATACCGTTATATTGGCGGTGCAAACGCAAGAAGGCTGCCGATTCCGATGATGAACATTCTAAACGGCGGTCGTCATGCAGGAAACAATCTTGATGTGCAGGAGTTTATGATACTTCCGGTTGGAGCAGAACGCTTTTGCGTGGGTTTGCGTCAATGCTGTGAGGTATATCATGCTCTGGAAGTGATTTTAAAGGAAAAAGGACTTTCCTGTGGCATTGGTGATGAGGGCGGCTTTGCACCGAATCTTGAGAGCGAGGAGGAGGCGATTGAGCTGATTCTTCAGGCGATTGAGCGTGCCGGATATACGGCAGGTCAGGGAAAGGATTTTATGATTTCCCTGGATGTGGCTGCATCGGAGTGGAAGGAAGAGAAGAGAAACAATGGACAGTTTTGCTACAGACTGCCCAAAAAAGAAACGGTATTTACTTCCGAAGGGTTGTTGGAGCATTGGGACACGCTGACAAAAAAGTATCCGATATTCTCTTTGGAGGACCCGCTGGATGAAGAGGACTGGGAAGGCTGGAAGCTGCTTACAAAGCGAATTGGCGGCAGGGTACTTTTAGTTGGAGATGATTTGTTTGTAACAAATCCGAAACGGCTGCAGTATGGCATAAAGCAGGAGGCTGCGAATGCAATTTTGATTAAGCCGAATCAGATTGGTTCTTTGTCGGAGACAATGGAGACAGTCAGAATAGCAGCAGAAAACGGATATCGCGCGATTTTGTCACACCGGAGCGGAGAAACAGAGGATACAACGATTGCAGACCTTGCGGTAGGTTTAAATACCGGTTTTATAAAAACCGGTGCACCGTGTCGCGGAGAGAGAACCGCAAAGTATAACCGTCTGCTCCAGATCGAAGCGGAGCTGCGAGGATTTTGTTAAACAGAGTAAAAAGCTGATGCGGCTAAATTGTGGCTGCATCAGCTTTTAAAGTTTAAATGAAAATCAGTGCCCCCCGACCGGGATGGGAGCCGTGGCAACACAACGGTAATATTTAATAATATTTCCGCTTTCCAGGGCGATTTTTTCCGGCGTAATCAGTGTAATATCCCGTACATAGGGGGTGGGATAGTAGATGACAAAATTTTCTGCCGTGGTGGAATCAAACGGCAATAGCGGAGTATGTGCCGACTTGCTCATAATATCCCTCCTTTTGTTTCAGTATAGCACGAAAAAACAGGAAAATCAAGGCGTTTCGTGGTTGCGAAAATGCTTTTGCAGCTCTACAATCGGCAGTGGAAGCAGAGAAAGAATGGCTACCATGCACCAAGCTGCGGCGGAAAGCGGAGTTACTGAAAAAATGCGTGCAGCAGACGGCAGCATAATTACGCTGATTTGCAAAAAGGCGCAAAGGATAAAGGAAAGCAACAGCTTTGGGTTCGTAAAAAAGCCGATTTCAGTAAGGGAACCGTCGCTTCTCATATTAAAGGCATGAATCAGCTGGGAAAGACTTAGTACAGCGAAGGTCATGGTAGAGCCTGCATGAAAATACCGGTTACCGATAACGTAAGCAAGCAGTGCAATGCCGCCAATCATTGCTCCTTCAATGGCTATCCTGTAACCGAGGCCGCCGGAAAACAAGCTTTTTCCGGTATTGCAGGGAGGCTGCTTCATAACATCCCGCTCCGGCGGTTCTACTCCAAGGGCAGCGGCAGGAAGAGAGTCTGTAATCAGATTGACCCATAGCAGCTGTACGGCAAGTAATGGCGAAGGCATACCAAATAACATGGCAAAGAGAATGGTGATAATCTCGCCGATATTACAGGAAAGCAGGAAATGAACAGAGCGGCGGATATTGGCATAAATTCCGCGTCCTTCCTTTACGGCTGCTACAATTGTGGCAAAGTTATCGTCCATTAATACCATGTCTGCCGCTTCCTTTGCCACATCGGTTCCGCTGCGTCCCATAGCACAGCCGATATCGGCACCTTTTAGTGCGGGAGCGTCATTGATGCCGTCACCGGTCATGGCAACGACCTCACCTCTTGCCTGTAAAGCGCGGACAATGGCGACCTTGTGTTCCGGAGCAACGCGTGCAAAGACGCGGCAGTGCCCGACACAGTCAATAAGCTCCTGCTCGTTCATGGCAGAAAGCTCTGGGCCGGTTACCGGATGGTCCTTATGGGAACAGATGCCAAGGTCTGCAGCAATGGCACGTGCAGTTAAGGCGTGATCTCCGGTAATCATGACAGGAGTAATTCCAGCCTCCTTGCAGATGCGTACACAATCGCGCACTTCAGGACGTGGCGGGTCTATCAGACACAAAAAGCCAAGGAGAATTAGATTTTCCTCTGCATTTTTCTGCGGCGTAGTCTTGTTCAACAGTCTGCGGCAGACAGAATCAGTAAGAGGACGGTAGGCAATGGCAAGAACACGAAGTGCATGCTCTGCACAGTGGTTACAGTAGTCTGTCATGGATTGCCGGAGCGGTGCAGTGAACGGAAGAGTGGCTCCGTTATGATACCAGAAGCTGCAGCGGGAGATTACAATCTCCGGAGCTCCCTTACATACAAGAAATGCGTAGGTGTCATCCGGCAGCACCGGAAGCGGTGCAGTGCTTTTTTCTGAAAACAGATGAATGGTAGACATACACTTCCGGGTGGAATCAAAGGGATATTCTGCCAGGCGTTTGTAGCGTGTGCTCGGCAGAGGTGAGCACAGACCGGCTTCTCTTGCGGCATTGAATAATGCCAGCTCTGTCGGTTCTCCGTTCCCTGTACCATTCTCCTCATAAAAAGAGTTATTGCAGAGTGCGCCGCAAAGAAGAATGGTATTTGCAGCGGGAGAACCGGGTGCAAGTTTACTTTTTCCGTCGGAAATTTCTGTTACCGTCATACGGTTCTGGGTGAGGGTACCGGTTTTATCAGAACAGATAAAAGTAGCACTTCCAAGCGTTTCCACGGCTGGCAGATGCCGGATAATGGCTTTTTTCTTTGCCATACGTTGTACGCCAAGTGACAATACAATGGTTACAATTGCCGGAAGCCCTTCCGGAATGGCGGCAACACCAAGACTTACGGCAGTCATAAACATGGTAAACAGGGGACGTCCCTGAAATGCGCCCAGAATAAAGACCAGAAGGCAGATGACAAGTACCGTAATACCCAATACCCTTCCGGTATGTGCAAGATGCTTTTTTAATGGAGTTTCAGGAGCAGTATCCTGTCCGATAAGGTCTGCAATTTTTCCTACCTGTGTCTGCATTCCGGTAGCGGCTACCAAAGCAGTGGCATGACCGGATAAAATGACGGTGCCGGAGTTGACCATGTTGATTAAATCGCCAAGAGGAGTTTCAGCAGGAAGCGTTCGCTCGGCGTATTTTTTGACCGGTTCCGATTCTCCGGTCAGGGAGGATTCGTCCGCAGTCAGCTGCTCCGCAGTCAGCAGTCTTGCGTCTGCCGGGACCATAGAGCCGGCAGAAAGAAAAATAAGATCTCCAGGCACCAGTTCTCTGGCCGGGAGTGACAAGCGTTTTCCGTCACGCAGAACCTGAGCTTCCGGTGCAGAGAGCTTTCGCAGCATGGAAAGAGAGCGTTCTGCCTTTGCTTCCTGCATGACACCGAGAATGGCATTAACGATGACAATAATCAAAATAATAACAGGCTCTGTAAAATCCGCCTGTCCTTCCAACAGAGAAGAAAGGAAGGAAACGAGAGCGGCTCCAAGCAGAATCAAAATCATAAAGTCGTTGAATTGCTCTGCAAAGCGCGAGAGAAGACTGCGTGGCTTTTGTGTGGAAAGCTCGTTATAACCGTAGCGGGAAAGACGTTTCGAAACTTCCTTCGCAGAAAGACCGTTTCCGTTGCTTTCCATAGCACGTAATGCTTCCTTTGGAGAAAGGGTGTGAAGCTTCATAAAAAACTCCTGAAAAACTAATTAAAAAAATATATGTCAGGTCGGAAACAGGTATGACAAACCGTTTATTTACAAGGAACAGAGGTGTTTTTTTCGTTTAAAAAATTTTGTGAAAAGTAACCAAAATTCAACAAAAAATATGTATAAATTACCGATATTGCCAAGAAAAGAAAAATGTGTTACCATATAGGCATCTGATAAATTTATCTGAACTCATTCAGGTTTCCTGAGAATTTTCAAAATCAAGCTAACATGGGGTGAACATTAATATGGATATTGCTTTTTGGAGCAGTTTCCGTCAGAAAAGCGGTGTCACTGCCTGCGTTGCCGCAATGGGGGTATTGTGGTCTGCACTTTTTGACGAGGAAATTGCATTTACATCAAATCACATCAGCAGTGCCGGATTATATGAAAGGCTGCATGGAAACGGCGTGCAGCGGGAACGGCTTGCCGAGAAGGAATACTGTGTTCCGTATGGTGAGCCGGAGTATTTCCGGAGACTTGGCAGAGACTGTATGCCGTCGGAGGTGCTACAAAATTGTGGAATGCGCTATATTCCGATGAAGGAAAATGCAGGAACAGAGCTCTTTTGCAGTGACGGGCTTGCAGGGGTAAAAAAGCATATGGAGGAAGAGAAGCATCTGATGATTGATACCGCCTGCGGCTATAGCGGCAGCTCGCAGAAAATTATGCAGGAGGCAACGCTTACGGTGATTGCGCTTCCGGCAGAAAGGGAACTGATGGATGTGTTTTTTCAGGCAGATGTAGCGTTGCTGCAGGGTGTTTATTTTATTATTGGAAATTACAGGAAAAATTCGACCGGTACGCCCGAATACCTCAATCAGACCTATAAGGTGTCGAAGGAGCGCATTGGGATTATTCCCCATAATGATGCCTTTGAACAGGCAATGTGGGAAGGAACGACGATATCCTATCTTACCGGAAATTTGAATTGCTCCAGACAAAGCGCTTCCTATCCGTTTATCCGAGAGGTTAGAAAGACGGCAAAGGCTCTGAGAAAATATGCAATAAAAAGACGGGGAGGGCAGTAATTGTTCAGAATACGCAGAAACAGAAAAAGAAAAATATGGATTTCGATGCTCTTCATGAGTATAGGAGTGGGAACCTTTATGGCAGGAAAGTCATGGGGGGATGCTTTGACAGGGCAGCGCTATGAAAAAATACTTGCAACGCAGACTGCACGTTTGGAGAATGCGGGACGTATGGCTTTCATCACTACAAGAGAGATAAAGGCAGGAGAAACCTTTGGTGCGGAAAATACAAAGCAGTGCTATTTGCTGTCGGAACAGGCGGAAGAGGGACTTGTTCATGAGGTGACGGGTATGGTAGCCTGTGCGGATCTGATGCCGGGAATTATTTTGCAGACGGCGCTTTGTGCCGGGGCAGAGCTTTCTGAAACGGAGCGGGAATGTGTGCTGGAGGGAATCCTGCGGACAGAATTGTTTACAGACGGTTCTGTAGTAGATGTACGAATCCGTTATCCGAATGGAGAAAATTATTGTGTGCTGGGGAAAAAGGTATTGCAACGGGAGGAGGGAACAGGAGAAAGCTGTAAGTTTATTCTGACAGAGACAGAACAGCTTCTTATGAGTGCTGCACAGTATGATGCTGAGGTATATACAGGGACCGTTTTATATGCGGTGTCTTATGTGGAGGAACGATTACAGAGGGAAGCAGACAGCCGGTATCTTCCGCCTGAACAGGTATTGCAACAGCTGCAGCAGCTTACGGAAAATACAGAATCGTCTGAGAACAGGGCCGAGCTGCGAAAAGCCCTGGAGGAAAGGCTGAGTGAAAATCAGAAGCAGCGGGAGGAACTGCCGTTTTAAAGGAGGAGAAGGTGAAAAGAGAAATCGTAGGTTTTGTGGGCTGTTACAGTCATGATGTGATTTTAATGCTGGCAAAGGTGGCAGTGGCGATGGAACGAAGGGTTTTGCTGTTAGACCATAATGAAAAGCACATACTGAGGGTTTCTGTTCCGGTTCCGGCCGGAGTATCCGTAAGGGAAAATCTGGTAGAATATGACGGATTATTCTTTTCGGAGCAGAAGCTGAATGCAGAGCTTCTTACTGCATATGATTTGATTCTAATTGATTTTGGTATGCAGGAGCGGAAGGAGAAGCTGGCAGATTGTACGCAGCTTTTTCTGGTGACGGATATGCTGCCACATCATATTTTACAGCTACGCAGGCTTCCGATAAGAGAAGAAGCGGTAAGGAGGATTCTGGTGCGGGACGCGGTGGGACATCTGAAATTCGGCGCACCGGAGCTATGGAATTTTCTGCAGACCTTTCCAAACCGTCGGGAATGCGTTCTTTTGCCGGACCGGAGGGATATAAAGAACAGGTATGTTTGTGAAACAGTGCATGAATATCAGGTAAAGGCAGCCTCTCCGGAATTAAGAGAATTTATCTATGACACAGTGCGAGAGTGGTGTCCGGAGCTGTCCGAAAAAGAATTTTGGAAACGGGTAAGGCGACAGGAAAGGAGGGGCTACGCATGAAGCTTGCATTTTGGAGCGCTACGCCGTATGCAGGACGGAAGTCATCGCATCTTCTGATGATGGCGTTACAGGCGGCAGGTGCCGGCGGAGAACAGCTTGTACTGCATGCTGACCCGGCGGGCAGCGGACCGGAGCACTTTCTGCTTTCCGGCAGAAACCGGAGCCGCATGATGGAGCAGCGGGAATTTGGAATTGAGCAGCTGGATAATGCGTTACGCTGTGAACGCTTTGAAAAGGAGCTTGTAATCAATGCAGCCTATTCCTTTGCGGAAGGAAGGCTGCATGTCCTGCCGGCAGGAGGAAAATTTTTTTATCAGGGAAGAGAAGCTCAGGCAGCAGAAACGATAGTAGGAATGATGCGGCGTGCAGAAAAATATTTTCAGAATGTGTGGGTAGAAGTGGCAGCAGGAGAATCTGTTTTTTCGAATCTGATTTTAGAAGAAGCGGATGCGGTGATTCTTAATTTTTCTCAAAGTCCGGTGGAGGTACTGCGTGCAATGGCGCTTCCGCAATATGAAAAGGAATTCTTTCTTCTTGGAGCATATGAAAGGCGCAGCACCTACACAAAACACAATTTAGCACTGCTCCATGCGAGACTGCAGGGGAAATGTGCCGTAATCCCCTATGAACCGCGTTATTTGGCAGCCTGCTGCGTGGGAGAAGCAGGGGAATTTTGGAATCGGGGAAGTAAGCAGGGGGAGGAGGAAGTGGCAGATTTGTTTTTTCGGGAGGCAGAACGTGCTTATAAAGACCTGAAACAATATTTGACAAAGAAGAAATGAGGCAATTGAAAAAGAAGAGTATCCGGCGGAAGGAATTTGAGAATCTTGCGGAGGTGCGGGAGTATATACGGACAGAAATGCGTAAGCGGATGGAGGAAGAGACGGAAGCAGGCCTGCCGAGAGGAGAACGGGAAAAACTCCGGCGGCAAATCAGACTGTTGCGGAGAGCGCTGCGCGAATGCGTTTTTGGGGAAAGCGGAGCAAAGGAGTATGTAAAACGGTACATTATGGGAGAATTACTTCGTGCAGAATTATCCTTTCAGGAAACAGAGCGCCTTTTGCCGGTGTATTCTCCGGAGCACCTGAGTGCTGCAAGAAAGTTTGATATCCTACTCTATCATTATAAAAAACAGTATGGAAAGGATGGATTTTTGAAATTTTGTGATATCTGGCAGTTACCGAAGGAGGTGGAACGGGAGGATGGCGGATATTTTGAAATTACGGCAGAGGAAATAGATGACATCTATGAAAAGGAACAGCTTCAGCTGACGGAAACGGAAAGGTTAGAGCTGTTAAGCGATGCAGTATATGAGGGCTTTGGACATGGTGTGATCGACCGATTGCGGGATTGTCGGCTGGATGGAGTATCTGGTGGCGTTGCAGGAATTCCGGAGCAGTTTTTTCACTACGAGGCAGAGCTTTGTGGCGATTTTTCAGGGCTTCATGCGTATGATAGTATTTTTGTGATGTTCCGTGGCAATACGGTTCGCCTGTCGTTTCTCAGCTTTGAAAGCGAACGGGAATTGCGGAGGGTAACAAAGGCGTTGCTTCGATATGAGGCACCGGGCGAGCTTTCATACTACAGACCTTATATGGTAAATGATATGAAGGATGGAAGCCGTGTATTTGCCTGTCGTCCTCCCTTTGCAGAGTCGTGGGCTTTTTTTGTACGAAAGTTTGATTCGGCAGCAGAGAAAAAGCCGGAGGAACTGATTGTGGGACCGGGGGCAGAGAAAGTAGGAAAGGCCTTACGCTATTTTGTAAGCGGAGGGCTGCATCTGGCAATTACCGGGGCGCAGGGAAGCGGTAAAACGACACTGTTAAAGGCACTGGTTCGTTATATCAGTCCAAAGTACAATTTGCGGATTGAGGAGTCTGTGTTTGAGCTATGGATGAGAAAGGAGTTTCCCAAGCGGAATATTCTTACATTTAGGGAAACGGAAAGTGTTGATTCGGTGGAAGGGCTGGATGCGTTCCGGAAGACAGATGGAAATTGTCTGATGCTGGGAGAAATAGGAAATATAAAAGAGGCTGCATTGGTGATTGAATTAAGTCAGGTATCGGAGCAGCAATTATTTACACACCATGCAATGTCAACGGAAAAGCTTTTGGGATATTTTCGTAATGCGCTGCTCCGGACCGGAGCTTACTCGGATGAGCAGATGGCGTTGGAACAGGTGATGGAAGCCTTTCAGATTCATGTACTGTGTGAAAAAAGTTTAAGCGGGGAGCGGTATATTAAGGAAATTTCGGAAATTCTTCCGGGGGAGGAAGGATTGGGACATGTATTATATCGTTATGAAGAGGGGAAGTACCGGAAAATCCATGCGCCGAGCACAAGACTGTTTGAGCGGATGAAACAGAGGCTTCCTGAAAGCGAGCAGAAGGAGCTTCAGTTATTTTTTTATGGAGGTGAGGAGCTATAACGGAATATATACCGGTGCTGCTGTATCTGACAGCAGTAGTGCTGATGGAGTATCGTGAGCTTCGGAAAAGAAAGGAGGAGTACCGTGAGCTGGTACAGTTTGCTGATTTTCTGGCTAATCTGAAGCACGAGTTTTATGTATGCAAAAACGTGACGGAGGCAATTTTTCGGGCATCGGAGGAGGTGACAGGGAAGTTACATAAGCGTCTGGAGAAAATTTGTTTTTTGCTGGAGGAAGAGGGAACGGAGGTGGCGGTAGCTGAGTATCGGTATCCAAAACATTTAAAGTATGTGAAGCTTTTTCTGATTCAGTGTCAGAATGCAGTTTGCTATGGAAGCGGAAGGGCGGGGGAAGAGTCTTTGTTTGCAAAGAACATGACAGAGCTCCGGCGTGATGTTCAAAATGAATGCTATAAAAGGGCGCAGGAGAATTTTCTATTTGCCGGACTTGGACTGATTGCAGCACTTCCGGCAGCCTGCATTCCGCTTGTAAAGCAATGGGGAAGTAAACATATGCCGGAGTTGGCGTTATTTTATCAGGGAACAGCAGGAAAACTTACAGCCGAAGCGCTTTGTCTGATTACGGTTTGCTGTTACGGACTGCTGTTGGTTTTGCGGCAGACAGACAGCGCAGGTCTGCAATATTCAAGGAAACTGAACCGCCGGTATATCTGCGGAGCAGCCGGTATGCTGCTTGCCGTAGGTACAATGTGTCTGTTGCGAAAGGAGACAGTGGGACTGATAGTAGCGGGCGGTATTCTGTCGGGAACTCTTGGATATCTGACAGGAATAGGAATCTTCCGGTATTTAGCCTATCTGCGAATGCTGGGAATGAGTGGGGAGGTTTTGGGATTACAGGCGGTAATTCTGCTGATGTACCGGGTGCCCGGTATCACAATCATGAAGCTGCTTCATGTGTTAGAGGAATATGCGGAACTGTTTAGACAAAGTCTGGTGCGTTGTAGCGACTGCTATGCTGCCGAGGAGGAAGCGGCGTTGGAAAGGCTGTGTTGCTCAGAAACATATCCGGCATTCCGGTTGCTGGCAGAACGGCTGGCAGCAGGCGAACATGTTGGACTGGAATGTGCATTTTCTGATATCGCAGCCGACAGGCAGTTTTTTCGGGAGCAGGAGCGGCTGGATACGGAGCAGGAACTGAAAAAGCGAGCAGTAAACGGTCAGATACTGGCATTTGTTCCGATGATGTTTTTGTTATTTGCCTATTTGATTCTGCCGTTTTTAACGGCAAGTCTTTCCCAGATGGGAGAGGTGTTTCGGGAAATGGAGCAGATTCGCGGCTTTTAGGAGGGCATTTTAATGAATAACGGACTTAAGGCACTGTTAATTGCAGCGTCTACCGTAATTACCTGTATCATTGTCAGTCTGGGATTTTCTCTTGCCAGAGAGGCAAAGCAGCTTGGAAATCATGTGGTTGAGGAATTATATCATTACCGCAGTGCAATAGAGGAGCGGGATTTTATGAGATATGACGGTGTTATTGTGTATGGCGC
>CAZCON010000027.1:0-10657 GCA_964500085.1 uncultured Lachnospiraceae bacterium | reverse complement strand
ATGTGAAGAAAAGACGCTCCTGCCTTCTCAAACTTCTTTGCTACCGTATATGGCTTTTCCTCATACACCTTTACGTCGGAAAATACGCCCTGACAAAGTCTGACGCACTGTCCGTTTTTAATATCAATCGCCGGATATAATTTCATAATTTTTCTCCTTATCGCCGGTTTCCCGCATTTTTTGAATACCGCTTTTTCTTTTCCTGCTTTTTTCTCGCTGTAATATGTACCGGACACAGACTGTGGTTCCACAAAATCCGTTACAGCGTTCCCTTGGTGGACAACGTTCCCACAAGGCGGGGTTCCGTCATCGTTGCCTCATCCAGTGCCTTTGCAAACGCCTTATACGCAGCCTCGATTAAGTGGTGATTGTTTGTCCCGTCCATCTGCTTTAAGTGCAGATTCATCCCTGCGGCATAGGACACCGCATAAAAGAACTCACGCACCATTTCTGTGTCGTAGTAGCCCACACGCTCTGCGGTAAAGGTCATGTCAAAGTTCAGATACGGGCGACCGGATAAATCCACGGCACAAAGCACCAGCGTTTCATCCATCGGAAGCAGAGAGGAGCCATACCGCCGAATCCCCTCCTTATTGCCAAGTGCCTCCTTGATTGCCTGTCCGAGCACAATCCCTGCATCCTCAATCGTATGGTGACAATCCACATACAAATCCCCCTTTACGGACAGGGTCAAATCAAAGAACCCGTGTCTTGCAAAGCTGTTTAGCATATGGTCCAAAAAGCCGATACCGGTATCTACCTTCGCCGTCCCAGTGCCGTCTAAATTTAACTCACAAACAATCTGCGTTTCCTTTGTATTCCGTTCTACCCTTGCACTTCGCATCGCCTTCTCCTTTCTGATTGCGTGGCTTCCTTTATTTTACTTCCTTTCCAAACCGTACCGCAATGGAATTTGCGTGTGCCGTCAAGCCCTCTGCCTTTGCAAAGTCAATAATATCCTCGTGAATCGGTGCCAGGGCTTCTCTGGAATAAGAAATAATACTGGACTTCTTGATAAAGTCGTCCACCTCTAACGGAGAAAAGAATTTTGCCGTGCCATTGGTCGGTAATACATGATTCGGTCCTGCAAAGTAATCGCCAAGCGGTTCGCTGGAATATTCCCCGATAAAGATAGCGCCGGCGTTCTTTATCTTTGTCATCACCGTAAAGGCGTCCTTTGTCACAAGCTCCAAGTGCTCGGATGCGATTTCATTGACTGCATCGATGGCATCGTTCATGTTATCGGCAAGTAAAATGTAGCCGTAGTTCTCTAAAGACTTCTCCAAAATTGCCTTTCTGGAAAGCTGCGCCACAAAGCGGTCAACCTCTGCACTTACCTTTTTTGCCACCTCTTCGCTCGTTGTAATGAGGATTGCGGAAGCAAGCTCGTCGTGCTCTGCCTGAGAAAGCAGGTCCGCCGCTACATAGGTCGGATTTGCAGTTTCATCCGCAAGCACCAAAATCTCACTCGGTCCGGCAATCGAGTCAATGCTTACGTGTCCATATACCGCCTTTTTTGCAAGTGCTACATAAATGTTACCCGGTCCTACTATCTTATCTACTTTCGGAATGCTCTCCGTACCATATGCAAGCGCACCGATTGCCTGCGCGCCACCTACCTTATATATCTCCGTGACTCCCGCTTCCTTTGCGGCAACTAAGGTTCCCTCGTATACCTTGCCGTCTGCGCCCGGCGGTGTTACCATGGCAATCCGCTCAACCCCTGCCACCTTTGCCGGAAGTACATTCATCAGTACGGAAGACGGGTAAGCCGCCTTGCCGCCCGGCACATACACGCCAACGGAAGCAATCGGGGTAATCTTCTGACCAAGAATCGTACCGTTCGGCTGTGCGTCAAACCAGCTGTTTCTTCTCTGCTTCTCGTGATATGCACGAATATTCACAATCGCCTTGCGGATGACCTCTACGGTTCTTGCCGGAAGCTTTTCATACGCCTCTGCAATCTCCTCCTCCGTTACACGAACGGTCTTTGCAGTCAAAACTGCCTTGTCAAACCGTTCCGTATAACCAAACACTGCCTTATCGCCGTTTTCCTGTACATCCTTTAAAATTGCCTCTACCTTTTCCGTGTATTCCTTATACTGGTTCGGGCTGCGCTTTAACAAATCCTCTAAAATATTCTTCTTTGTTTCCTTTGTCAAACGAACTGTTCTCATATTCTGCCTCTTTCTGCTGCACTCCGGCAGCTCTTTTTCTGTCACTTTTTTCCGTCCACGCCGCACCAAATGACGATTCCTCGCAGCCGTAAGGACGATTTTCCAATCACTGTCTCCGTTCGTTTCAAGCCCGCATACTAGGACACCAGCCTGCGAAGCTTTGAAATCAGGGCAGTAATCCGCTCCTGCTCCATTTTCATGCTGACCCGGTTTACCACCACTCTTGCGGACAACGGGCAAACCTCCTCAAGCACCACCAGACCATTCTCCTTTAGCGTAGAACCGGTTTCCACAATATCCACAATCACATCGGAAAGTCCTACAATCGGAGCCAGCTCAATGGAACCATTTAATTTAATCAGCTCTACCGTCTGGTGCTTCTGGTTTACAAAATAATCCTTTGCAATGTGCGGGTATTTGGTTGCCACACGAATAATTTCGCCATTTCCCAAAAGCTCTCTTGCAGACTCCGGACCTGCAACACACATCCGGCACTTTCCCATGCCAAGGTCCAGAACCTCATAAAGCTCTCTTCCCTCCTCTAAAATGGTGTCCTTACCTACCACGCCAATATCGGCTGCACCATACTCTACATAGGTCGGTACATCATTCGCCTTCGCCAGAAAAAATTTCATTTTCAGTTCTTCGTTTGTAAAAATCAGCTTTCTGGAATCCTTATCCTTGACTTCCTCACAGGTTACACCCACCTGTTCCAACAGCTCTACTGCCTTTTTTGCAAGTCTGCCTTTTGCAAGCGCTATCGTAATATATTCCATCTTATTCTCCAATCCCGGCAGCCGCACCCACGGACCGCACGCCCTCTGCTGTTACCATGCAAACCTGTACAATGCCGCCTGCTCCGATTCGCTTTTCATACTCACTCCATGACAAATCGGCACGTTTTTCCTCCGGCATCGCATCACAATCCTGTGCACGGAGCTTACACACACAGGCAATCGCAGCGTCCGCCAACGCCTTTTCGTATACCACTAACGTGCGTTTTTTCGCCTCGGCGTGAATTAAGCCCTGTCTGGAAAGTCCCAGCAATAATGTATCTACATACAGCGCAATTCCGATTGCCGGTGCCGGCTTTCCAAACTGCCCCATCAGATGATCATAACGACCGCCTGCTGCCACCGACTCACCGGTTTTATAGGTCAATGCACGGAAATTGATACCGGTATAATATCCGTACTTACCAAGCATTCCAAGGTCATAGGAAATATATTCCGCTACGCCGTAATGCTCCAGATACCGATGCAGCTGCATCAAATGGTCTATCGCGGCACATGCCTCCGCATTCTCCGTCATGCTACGGATTTCAGAAAGCCTTCCCACGCTTCCGAACAGCTCCGGCAACTTTAACAAAAGCTCCTTTAGCTCCGGCTTTAGCCGTTTTCCGGAAAGCACCTGCTCTACGGAAAACAGATTTTTGCTTTCAATCAATTCCCTGACCTCTGCCGCTTCCTCCGCAGAAAAACCGGCTTCCTTTGCAAGCGCCGTAAAAAATCCCACATGACCGATTTCAATCTGAAATTTTTTAAGTCCACTTGCCTTTAAGCACTCTGCCATCAGGGCAACCATCTCTGCATCCGCCACCACAGAGCCGTCATTTACAAGCTCCGCTCCGATTTGTGTCGTTTCCTTCAGCTTTCCCCGGTATCCGCTGTTATCTACAAAGGTATTTCCTCTATAGGAGAGACGAAGCGGATTTGTCTCTTCTTTATAATACTTTGCCACGCATCTGGCAATTGGCGGTGTCATATCCGGACGAAGCACCAGAGTATTTCCCTCTCTGTCAATAAACTTATACATATCCTTCGATGGAACTGTTCCCCGCTCCTTCCGGAAAATATCAAAATACTCGAACGTCGGAGTCACTACATCCCGAAAGCCAAAACGGTGCAGACAATGCCTGAGCTTTCCCTCCAGCTGCTGCTTCTTATCATATTCCGCATCGTGTAAATCCCGGACACCCTCCGGGGTATGTAATAGCTTTTCCATACATCCTCCTTGCCGTCATAGCTTTTCCAGAAATTTTTTGCTGATACTTTACTGTAGTAGAGCGATAATTCACTGCTAAAATAATGTATTTATTGTACGATAAGAAAAACCGCTTGTCAATAGGAAAACTGTATAAATATTTTTCGGGACCTGTCTCAATACGTTTTTGCCTTCCAAAAGGGGCGCATTACCAACATAGTCAAAATCTTCTGGTGCTGCCTGACGCAGGTGCGCGCCTGAGCATCTTGCAGCACTAAGAGAAGATTTGACGTGACGCTGCGTACAGCAAAAAAGTAATGGGACAAGTCCCGAAAAAACATCGGTACACTTTCAAAAATCATAAGAATGGGACCGCGCATATTCATGCGACAGTCCCTTTTCCTCTGAGGACTTATTCCTCCGTAAATAATTCGTTCATCTTTTTGCCATCCATAAAATAATAGGTTGACTCATAATCATCATCCTCAATCGTAACGATCACACTTTCCATAATTCTGCCGCAGGAAATGTAAACATCATCCTCTGACAGAATGCTCTTCCTTTTACCATTCTTCTTGGAATAACAAAGCTCCTCATCTTCAATTACGTAATAGCACAGCCTGCCGTCTCTGGAAACAGCTACATCCGTTACATCATCTGCAAGCTTCTTTGCTTTCTTTCCCTTAATACAATACAGCTCATCATCCTCATTTACATAATAAATATACTTTAAATCTCCGGATGCATAGATACCTGTTGCTTCCGCATCCTCTTTCATCGTCTTTTTTTCGCCACCCTTGCTGAACTTGGTAACACGATTGACATCCCCACTATAATCCACATAAACAAGGCTTTCGCCATCCGCGGCTATCTCATAGCCCATCACGGAGGAAGCCACTGTATTCATCTCCTTCTTGCCGTTCAGATAGGAAATGTCTCCCTCAGTCCAGTACAGCTGCTCCTTCAAAGTAGCAACGCCTGTATGATATACCATAACATTCCCCCTTGCGGTATTATACTTTCCATAATCCTGTAAAGCATCTGACGGAAGCAGCAACCTGCTGACAGAATCATTGGAAACCTTTTCCTTTTCTCCCGCCTTCACAGAAAGGTACGCCTTACCGTCTGCCGTATACATCAGCTCTGTGCAGTCTGCATTTACAAACACGGAAACACTGCCAAGGTCACTGGCAAGCTTTTCGCCCTCCTTCTTCCTCTTCTGTGCATACAGACGGTCAGCATCTCTGTAATAAAGGTATGCGGCCTTATCTGCAATTGCAATGACATACTTTTCCTTACCTACCTCTACCGGCTTTTTCCCTTTCACGGAGTAATATCCCTTGAAATCATCCGAAGCGTCATAATCAGAAACAAACGCCACCGTCTGTCCATCCGGAGAAAGAACAGGACTTCCATATAAGACATCCTCTGCAATTTCCTTTGTCTTGCCGTTTTTCGTATAGTACAGATTCAAAATACCTACATTTACATTTGCCTGGGAATCTGCTTCTACGTCGGACAGATAAGCAACCGTATCGCCATAAACAGAAACGACAACATTATATGCATCCTCAATACCGGTCTCGGTTACCTTACCTTTTCTGACCAGAATCAATTCTTCATCTTCGTTTTCAAAAACAGCTACTGAACGATCCTGACTATAACAGGTATTGTAGCAACTCTCATACTTTAACTCGTCTACGTCTCCATCCTCGTAAAGAACAAGAACCTTATCATTTACCTTCACAATTTCAAGAATTGCATTCTTACCGGCAGTGACATAATCTGCTCCGTTATTACAAACACTTACCGCTGCCAAAAGCAGAAGAAACAGCACAACTGCTGCCGCTACTCCTCCGAGAAGTTTCTTATTAAGCGGCTTCTTTTCTTTCTTTTCCTTTGGCTCTGCAGGTGCTGCCGTCTCTACCTTTTCCTCTGTTGCTACGGTTCCCTCTGCTTCCGCAGGCTCTGCCACTGCCGCTTCCTCTGCAGCAGCTGCTTCTGCTGCAGCCTCTTTTTCTTCCATTATAAGCTCAACGCCACAATTCGTACAAAACTTAACATCATCTGCACATTCCTGTCCACACTTACTGCAAACCATTGTTTTCCTCCATCTCCGCTGTATCCTCAGCTTAATTTATCGGGATGTATTCCCCTTACTAACTTAAATTCAGATATATTTTACTCTATTTCATTATTTCTGTCAAGATTTGTCGTGTTTTTCCCTGTTATTTCCAAACCTGACACGATTCGTCACGCTGTTCCAAATCAAGCTGTATTCCATTCAGATATGGCACCGGGACATTGCCCTTCGGCAGAAAAAATTCCGGCTCCGTTTCTTCCAAACGAAAGCTTTTTCTCCCCCCGTTTCTCATACGCTCATAGAACTCCTTTATTTTGGGGAAGCGTAAATAATAATACTGTTCCCGCGCCGTATAATAAATCAGGAAAAAGGCAATTCCCTGCTGACGTTCAAATTCCTCCATAAAGGCGAACTGATGCTCATGTACATTCTGCAGGGCAAAGGTATCTGTCGCACATTCCTTTGCATCAAAGCAAACCGGAATTCCCTGCACCGCCCCAATATAATCGACCGTACTCTTCTGATCAAAATAAGCCAGCGTAATATGCCTGGTAGACTGGTCAATCTGTATCGGCGTAATCGGCGTCGGCACCTTTTGAATCAGGGCAAGTCCTGTTTCCCGATACCTTTGGTTCGTCAGGTTAATCAGTTCTTCAAACGCAGAGCCTCGCAGACCTCTCGAATTCCATTCTCCCATAGGTACTCCTTTCACTGTTCTTTTGACTTGTCCATCACTGCCGCGTCGATTTTCCGCAGCTTAATTCCTTTGTATACACACCGATTTCTCTGGCAATCCGTTCAAACTGCTTTGGCACCGGTGCAAAAAAGGTTTGTCCGGCCAATGCACTACAGTGTTCCATGTTCTCAGGAAATGTCAGATATGCCGCATGAAGCAGCTGATGAGAAAGTCCAAGCTGCTTTTCGCTGTTTCTTTCCCCGCCTGTGCCACCGTATTTTCTATCTCCAAGCAACGGATGTCCCACTGCTGCAAGCTGCGCCCGGATTTGATGGGTTTTCCCGGTAATCAGCCGTACCCGCAGCAGAGTATGGCGGTCCGCCGTCAGAACCGGGGTATACTCCGTTTCAATATAGGCAGCATCCGGCGACTGTTTTTTTGCCGACACCATAACCTGATTGGTTTTCTCATCTTTCATAAGAAACCCTTTCCGGATATCCCCTTTTTCTACCCTTCCGTGTACAATGCAAAAATAATCCTTATGTACCGTCCTTTCCTTTAACAAAGCCGACAGCGTCTGCAGACCCGTAAGACTTTTTCCTGCCAGCAGCAGACCGCTTGTATTCCTGTCCAGCCGGTTACATACCCCTGGACGAAAGGTCTTTAACTTTTCCTCGTTCAGCACACCAGTTTCCAATAGATAAGCTGTCACCCACTCATTTACAGATACATCCTCCGGTGCTGCTTTCTGGGAAAGCACACCTGCCGGCTTCCGTAAAATCAATACATCCTCGTCCTCATAAATGACCCTGACCTCTGCCAGACCTTTTTCCTTTTTTACCAGCTCTGCAATGGAGTATCGCTTTCTTCCTGTCTCCGCATTTTCTGTCGGGTACCGTACCTCATTTTTTGTTTTTCCCTGCTTTATTCCGTTTTGAAAGGCTGCTATCGTTTCCTCGGACAAAAACAGACAGACCTCATCTGTTTCCCTGAGAAGCTCTGTACCGTCTGCCTTTTTCCCGTTTAAAGTAATATTCTTTTTCCGGAGCATTTTGTGCAAAAAGCTTTGTGGTGCCGTATTCAGATATTTTGCCAGTAGCTTTAACAGCTTTTGCCCCGCCTCATTTTTGGCGACTATAATTTTTTGCATCCTGCCATTCCCCGCTTTTTCTCTTATACTGCAAGAGACCGTAAAAAGTCAATCAGCTCCTGCCTTTCCTCTTCCGTCTTCGTTACTGCCCCGCACTTTTCCAGCCTTGCCAAAAACTCCTCCGGCTTCATATAAAGCACTACCTTGCCGGAAATTGCCCGTTTCTTCAAGGCATCGGACAAACAGCTCTGCATCTTTACAAGCTTTTCCCTTTTCCCCGCTGCCAGGCCGATAAACTCATGCTCCGTCAATACAAAAAAGGACAGCCCCATGACCCGTTCCCCCGCAGTAAACACATAATCGGAAAACAGCACGGCTCCCTCCGGCATTCTTGTTCTGACCTGTTCATACAGGCTCTTTTCCGGTGTCCGGTATGGAAGCAAAATAATCAGTGCCGTCAGATAGCGCGCCATCGGCAGTACAAATAATACCGCTATCACCGTAAAGATATTTGACTTTTCAAACCGGTTCAGGCAAAGTCCGAGTACAAAAATTGCCACACCAATAAAAATCATCAGCAAGGTACCGAGCAGCATCCTCTTTTTTTCCGAATTAATATGACCATATTCACAGCGTTTCATCCACTTCATTTTCTTTCTCCTTCTATCACTTCATCATAGCTTTCAATGTAATAATCCGCTAATATTCTTTTTTCTTCCCTATAATTTGCAGAAAACGCATCCTCTACCGCACATACCTTCATTCCGGCTGCCTTTCCGGCACGGATGCCCTCCGAAATATCCTCAAACACAAGACAATGCTCCGGTTCCACCTGAAGATACCGCGCCACCAAAAGATAAATATCCGGTGCCGGCTTTCCCCGCTTTACCTCACAGGACATATGCACCTCGTCAAAGTACGGAAGCAGTCCCCTGCGCTCCAGCACTGCCATTGCAAGCTCACGTGAATTACTGGTCGCAATTCCGGTCTTGATGCCTCTTTCCTTAAGTGTCTTTAAGAAGCCAAGTATGCCGGGCTTTAGCGTGACCTCATTCCGGTATTTTTCCATTGCCATGTTATTCCAGTCTGCCTTAATTTTCTCCAAACTGTCCGGAATTGAGAACTCCTTTTTAAAATATACCGCAGTTTCTGAAAAGCTCATTCCTGAAATTTTTTTCTGCAAATCAAACGGCAACGCAATTCCAAAGCGTGCCAGATATTCAATATCAATAGCCTTCCACATCCACATGGAATCGACCACCGTACCATCCAAATCAAAAATAACCGCTTTTTTATCTGTCAACATATCCCATTCTCCTCACTTGCCCCTGCCAGCCAATTACGGAAGTTTTTTCTGTACCGGCTCCGTTTCTTCTCGCGTCTGTCCCTCCGACACACAGCTTTTCAAGCAGGAAAGCTCCTCCTTTGTTAACTCCCTGTACTCTCCCGGCTGTAAGGATGCATCTAACGTCACGCCACCCATCGCCATGCGCTTCAAATACAGCACCTCATTTCCTGTGGCTGCAAACATCCGCTTTACCTGATGAAATTTTCCTTCCTGCAACGTCACCGCAGCAGCTGCACTGCCATCCGGCACAAACCGAGCAGCCTCCTCCCCTGTCAGCGGACGAAGTACAGCAGGCATTGCCGTCAATTCCTCATCCACCTGCATTCCGGCTGCAAACAACGCAATATCGTCCTTTGTAATCGCTCTTGCAAGTCTTGCAAAATACAGCTTATCGGCATGCTTTCTTGGAGAAAGCAGCTGATGGGACAGCATACCGTCATCCGTCAGAAGCAGTAATCCCTCCGTATCCTTATCCAGTCTCCCTACCGGAAACAGTTTCCTTCTCTTACGGTCCTCCGCAGATAACAGACTCAACACGGTTTTTGTCTCCCAATCCTGCGTTGCCGAAACCGTTCCCATCGGTTTATTCAACATATAGTATACAAATTTCTGAAAAAGCAGCGGCTTTCCGTCCAAAGTAATCACCGCCTGTTCTTCCCCTACCTGCTCTGCAATTACCCTTTTGACTTCTCCGTTTACACAGACTCTGCCGCCTGTAATAACGGCTCTCGCCTGGGAACGGGTCATTCCGGTCATCTCCGCCACCAATTTATCTAACCGCATAATTCCTCCTTACATCATACGCCACCCCGGCAGATACTTGTTTTTGATGACTCCCTTTACTGCCTTTCCCCAGCCGAGCGGATAACCATCCACACAGACAAGCACAAAGCCATCTCTGATTTCCGTCTTTGCAGTAATGGTCTCACATTTTAAATACCGGATAACATCCTCATCTTCTGCCGAAAGCAAATAGCAGTTATTGTATTCGGAAGCCTTCAGCGCAGACGCCAGCGCCTGACTCGGCTCAAACCGATTTTTCTTCATCTCGCCAAGAAGCAGACCGGAACGAAGAATCCGAAGTCCGGAAAGACTCGGCAGCTTCTCCGGTAACAGATAAAGCCTGTCTTCTCTTGCTATAATCCGGCTGTCATCCAAAGCAATGCCAAGCTGGGACAGAAACTCCTTTGCCTCCTCTGAAAGCTTTGCCGGCTTCACCGTCTCATACACCGGCACCTCCGCCGCTGCTGTCTCGGATTTCTTTAAAAGTGCTACAAAATGTCCTTCTCCCTCCATACGG
>CAZCON010000026.1:0-10694 GCA_964500085.1 uncultured Lachnospiraceae bacterium | reverse complement strand
GAGTATGCGATGGTTTATTTTGACATACAGCGCTTCAAGGCTGTCAATGATATGTTTGGAATGAAGGAAGGAGACCGTCTGTTAAATTACATTGCGGATGTGCTTCTTGGAACGCTGGGAGAGGAGGATGCCGCCTGCCGGATTGGCTCAGACCGTTTTGCATTCTTTACCCATACAGCCGGGACTGAGCTGGAGCAGCTGTTGAAAACACTGTCTGAGCGTTTCGCAGAGTTTGATTTGTTGTTTGAAGTAACCTGTAATATGGGAATTTACCTGACAAAGCCTACCAGACATTCCGCAGTATCCATGATAGACCGGGCGATTCTGGCACAATCCATGATAAAGGGAAGCTATACCGAAAGGTGTTACTATTATACGGAAATATTACGCAGTAATCTGATTAGTGAGCAGGAAATTGCAGGCGCAATGGCAGGAGCATTGACGGAACAGCAGTTCAGTGTGTTTTTTCAGCCGCAGTATAATCATTCCACGGCGACCCTGATGGGCGCAGAGGCTTTGGTGCGCTGGCAGCATCCGGAGCGGGGCATGATTTCGCCGGGGCGTTTTATTCCGATATTTGAAAAAAATGGTTTTATTACAAGGCTTGATTTTTATGTGTTTGAGCAGGTATGCCGGTTCCAGAAGCAATGTATGGAGCAGGGAATACCGCTTGTGCCGATTTCCACAAATTTTTCCCGTTATGATATTTTTCAGCCGGACTTTGTGGAACGGCTTGAGCTGTTGCGGGAGCGTTATGAAATTCCGGTGCGGTATCTCCGTGTGGAGATTACGGAATCGGCTATTGTCGGTGGCAGTGAACGGGTCAATGAAATTGTGAAAAGGCTGCGGAAGTACGGGTATATAGTGGAGATGGATGATTTTGGAACCGGCTATTCCTCTTTGAATGTTCTGAAGGAAATCGAATTGGATATGATTAAGCTTGATATGCTGTTTCTTTCGGAAAAGACCGGAAGCAATCGTGGCGGAACAATTATCAGTTCGGTGGTACGCATGGCAAAGTGGCTTTCGATGCCTGTGATAGCAGAGGGTGTGGAAACGGTAAGCCAGGCAGATTTTCTGACAAGCATCGGCTGCGACTATATTCAGGGCTATCTGTATTCAAAGCCGATTCCGGAAAAGGAGTTTCAGGAGGTTCTCAATCAAGGAAGAACGGCAGCGGAAGCTACGCGGCTGGAGCCTGACGAAACGGGAAAAAGCCATAATTTCTGGGAGCCGAGGTCTCTTGAAAACTTATTCTTTAACAGGTATGCAGGAGGCGCAGCAATTGTGGAGCTGCACAATGACAGAAGCGAGATATTGCGTGTCAATAAAAAATGTCTGCGCGAGCTCGGAATGAATTTTTCTGAGAAGGAGATTCTTGCAGGACATCCGTTTGGCTTTCTGGATACCGAAAACAGAATGCGTTATTTTTCTACCTTACAAAGAGCAATAGAAACGGCAGATGGAGAGGAATGCGAGGTATGGTGCGTAACGCACTCGTCTGGCAGCAAAAAAGAAAAATTTCGTCTGCGTTGTAACGTATGTTTGATTGGAAGGAGTGATGACCGTTATCTTTTCTTTGTTATGATACGGAACCTGACAAAGAGACGGGCAATGCCGGGAGGTGCATAAAAAGACAAGGAGGATACGACGATGGCAAAGATGACATCAGCATATGCGAATAAGCTGTTAAAGCAGCTGAATGAGGAAAAGGAGTTCTGGAACAATAAGGAGCGGCAGTCCTGCGTTTATACGGCAGCAGTGGATGAAGCTCCGGTGGTGCCGGAATATGACTATGCGGCTGTGGCTGAAACGATTGCAGAGCTTGACCGGAAAATATGTGTCATTAAGCATGCGATTAACAGAGCAAATGTGACGGGTACGGTGCAACTGGGTGAGTCAATGGTAAGCATTGACACGGTGCTTGTGAAAATGGCGCAGTGGAATAAGCGGAAAGAGTTTTTGGACTATTTGCGGAAGCAGGAGCCAAAAATGCGGAAGGAGCCGGGCTATGGGACAAGGAATAATGCACCGGAGTATCAGTATATCAATTATGACCTGTCGCTTATCAGAAAGGAATATGAGCGGGTTTCAGAGGAGATTATGAAGATGCAGCTGGCGCTGGATTGTTATAATCAGACGGTTGAGTTTGAGGTGGAGCTTTAAGCATAGGAAAACGACAGGAATGTCTTGTGCAGGTAAAATTCCGTGTGGTTCAGAGCCTTTTTTGAGATTGCTGCAGCAATGCAATGGTTTAAGGTTGCACGCTATTTGTTTTTTTGTTATTTGGTTATCGGATACGGTTTACGGTTCGGTCAGACAAAGTATTTTTCTGAACTGCAAAAAACTTGCCCTTCGGGGCGGAATGCGGAAGTTCGGTTCTATGCGTTCCAAATCAGATGGTTTACTTTTTGAGAACAGAATGAATGTGTGAAAGGGAGCTGTGGCAGCAATGCACAGCTCCCTTTTTGATGATTTTACCACGTTTCAGCGTCCGGTTTACGGATGATGCCGCAGGCAATTTTAGCACCGGAATTGCCGGAAGGCTGTGTTTTGAAATCGTCCGGAGCGGAATGAATAATAACGGAACGATTTAGAATCATAGGAATGGTTAGGTAGCTGTCATAGAACGCACTCCAGACATAACCGTCATTAGACAGGAGGGGCGGCAGGTCGCCGGCATGCTGTGGGTGTGGGACACGCTCCGGGTTGTAATGGTTTCCGGTGTTTTCAAGATTTCCGCTGCAATCCCCGTTTTCATGGATGTGAAATGCAAAAAACGATGGGGTATCCTCATCGCCCTGATCGGGAAGGTCGGTAATTTCTGCGGCAATCAGAAGACCGGATTCGGGGAGCGCAAAAAACCTCACGATACCGGTGATTGCGGAATATGCTGCAGTCCCGCGGACAAGGGCAACGGCATCCGGCTGGTTCTTGGTAAGAAGGGTAAGAAAAAGGCGTTCTGTTTCCATGAGAACCTCTTATGCAGTCTTTCTGAAAGCATATGCGGGAAAAGGGATATTGGTGCAGTGCCGTTTTGTTTGTGGAGGGTGAAATAAATGCAGGAGAACTGTGGTTTTAAATTCGACTCAAAAAGCAAACAAAGGTTCGTAAAAAGCATTGCAAATAGAACAAATGTATGGTATATTGGAGAGGGAGAGCATTTACAGGAGGTGTTGCGATGATATTAAGTGAGTCTTTATCCATAGAAGAGAAGCTGGGTATTCTGGCAGATGCAGCGAAATATGATGTGGCATGTACCTCCAGTGGTATGCAGAGGGCGGGGCGACCGGGAGAAATTGGGAATTCCATGGCGGCGGGGATCTGCCATTCTTTTTCCGCAGACGGCAGGTGCATTTCATTACTTAAGGTACTGTTTACCAATGAATGTATCTTTGATTGTAAATATTGTATTAACCGTTCCTCCAATGATATTCCGAGAGCCAGCTTTACTCCCGCAGAGCTTTGTGAGCTGACGATAGGCTTTTACCGGAGAAATTATATTGAGGGACTGTTTTTAAGCTCCGGGATTTTGCGTACACCGGACCATACAATGCAGCTGATTTGTCAGACGCTTCGTATGCTGCGTGAAGACTACCGCTTTCGAGGGTACATTCATTGTAAGGCAATTCCAGGCGCAGATCCGTCGCTTGTGGAATATGCAGGCTGGTATGCGGACCGTATGAGTGTGAACCTTGAATTGCCGACAAAGGAGGGGCTGCAAAATCTGGCTCCACATAAGACGCGAAGCCATATTTTGCAGCCGATGCGTCAGATTCAGGCGGGCATTGCGGAAAGCAGGCGGGAGCTTGGATTCCGGGGCGGAAATCACAGTGCCTATTATTTTACCAGCAGGGCAGCAGAACAGGCGGGGCTGGAGGAACGGTTCGGAATACCTTCTATGGAACAGACGGAGCAGCCCGGAGCAAAAGAGAAGCTTTTGGTAACGGAGCAGCGGAAAACAGAGGAAAAAGAGACTGCATTCTCTGCTCCGGTCAAAGTGCAGAAGACACCGGCAGTGATGCCACGCTTATCATTTCTGAATGAGATGGGAAAAAATGCAGGGCGGGGCTTTGCGGCGGCGGGTCAAAGCACACAGATGATTATCGGCGCGACACCTGAAACGGATTACCAGCTCGTGACGGTGGCAGAAGCGTTGTATCAGAAATTTGATTTGAAACGTGTGTTTTACTCAGCATTTGTGAAAGTGAACGATGATTCCAGCCTCCCAGAGCTGCCGAGTGGTCCGCCGCTATTGCGGGAACATCGCTTGTATCAGGCAGACTGGCTGATGCGCTATTACGGCTTTCGTGCAGGAGAGCTTTTGAATGAGAAACGACCGAATTTTAACCCAGTGCTGGATCCGAAATGTGACTGGGCGGTGCATCATCCGGAGATGTTTCCGGTGGAGGTGAAAAAGGCAGACTATTTTCTGTTGCTTCGTGTACCTGGAATCGGACCGAAGTCCGCAAAGCGGATTGTGGAGGCAAGACGTAGCTGTGAATTGACCTTTGAGAGCCTTAAGAGAATCGGGGTGGTACTAAAACGGGCACAGTATTTTATTACCTGTGACGGGAAAACACTTTCTAAGGTTTCCTCTGATGAGAGGTATCTTACGCAGCAGCTGATGCTGAATGAAAAGCTTCCGAAAAATCTTGAGGAGGCGCTTTACGGACGGCAGATGTCATTGTTTGAACTGTCTGGGTTTGATACAGCCGTTTAACAGGAGGTGAAGAAGGATGGAGCAAAGATATATTTACCGATGTGAAGACAGTGCAGAAGGGATTTTTACGGCGATTTATGATGCGTGGGCTTCTGTACACCGCCATGAAGAAAATCGGATTGAGGTTTGTATGGGGGAATGGGAGGAACGCCTTTTGTTTGCTGAGTATATTGAGGTAGTGCCGGATGCGGAAAAGAGTGAGAAGGTACAGCGTTTTGTACGTGACCGGATTTCAGGGGAGACTTATGAAATGGTAATGAAGGCAGCACTGGCTCAGGAGACGCAGAAGGGGGAGATTATTTACCGTTTTCTGATTTTTGCCTGCAGGAAGGGCGCAACAGCCCGTAAAAGCTATGGGAATCCGTGGACAATGAAGTTGTTTGAATTGGTACGGAATTACGATAACGAGTCTCACCATCTGAAGGGCTTTTTACGATTTGATGAGCAGGAGGGAGGAGGACTTTTTGCACGATATGCTCCTAAAAATAATGTTATGGGTGACTTGATGGAGCATTTTTCGGAACGGTTGAATATGGAGAATTTTATCATCCTTGATGAAAAAAGGAAAATTGCAGGAGTCTACAGGTGTGGTATGCCGTGGTTTATTTATCAGCTGAGTGAAGAAGAATACGGCAGATTCCAAGAACGGTCAGAGGAGGATTCCTTTGTGAGACTGTGGCGGGTGTTTCACCGGCAGATTACAATTTCGGAACGGGAAAATCGCACGCTACAGAGAAATAATGTGCCGTTGCGCTTCCGGCCGTATATGACAGAGTTTCAGAAAAAGGAGCAGTTCACAGGGTAGTGTGCGTTTATAGCAGAATGCTCTAAAAGGAAAATGCAAGTGCAGACCCCCGTTTTAAATAACTGAAAAGCCCTTCCCGTGGATTTCGTTGGCCTCTGTCAGGATAATAAAGGCTTCACGGTCGGTGCGCGTTACTGCCTGAAGGATGCGGTACATTTCCTTGGAGTTGCTGACGACCATTACGGTCTGCTTTTCCTCCATGCGATAGCTGCCTTGTGATTTTAAAATGGTAGAGCCGCGGTTGCAGCATGCTTCGATGACTTTGCAGATGGTTTCGCCCTGTGAGGTTACGATAAAAGCGATTTTTGCTGAGTTGATTCCGTAAAACACCTTGTCCACCACAAGAGCAAACAGAAAGTTTACAATCATACCATAAAGAATGCCGTCAAAATCCTGCAACAGGGCTCCGCCAAGAAGGATAATTCCCACATCAATCAAGAAGGCAATTGTACCAAGACGCAGGTGGGGCTTTCTGCTTTTGAATGCCATAATCAAAAAGTCGGCACCGCCGGTGGAGGAGCCGCGGGTGTAAATGATAGCGTAGCCGAGTCCACCAAGGACTCCGGTGACTAGTGCTGCCAGCAGCCGCATACCTTCATAAGAGGGAAAAAGGGGAGCAATATAGTCAATAAACAGTGACGATATTACCATACAGCGAAGCGATTTGAAAAGAAAGGAACGTCCAATAAGACGGTAACAAAGGATAGCAACCGGAAGGTTTAACAGGATAGTGGAAAGTCCGACCGGAATCCGGAAAAAATGATTCAGAAGGATGGCAATGCCGGAAAAGCCGGTCATCGGGAAACCGGCAGAGACGGCAAAATTGTGAAGTGCGAGGGCAATCAGAATACTTCCGATAAGTTCTAACAGCAAATCGGTACCGACATTAAGCAGGGCTTCTTTTGTGAAAACAGTGTTATGCTTTGCAGCGGGCAGAGGAAAGGAGTGCTGTTTTTTTGTTTTCTTCATGGCAAAACCTCGCTTTGTTTTCAGGAGAAACGGATTCATTAAAATGAGGATGAATCAGAGGACTCCTGCCTATTTTCTTCATAGTATTTCCCAAAGCCGCACATACTACTCGTATTCTGACAAAAATCAGCGGAAGCTTTCTTTTAAAAGAATGCGATTGTTGTAGAAAGAGGGAAAACGATGAAGTCATTGTGGGCTTGCCGGATAATCCGGCAAACGGAGATTTGAAACGGTCATTTTTTGATGCTTCTTCATTGACGGAAACGGGTATTTTTGCTATACTGCTCTATAGGATATTTTTTACTGAGGAGAAGGTTATCACAGAAAGGAGATATCTATGGCCGAGAATAGAGCATTGCTTTCGCAGAACGAGATTGATGCGTTGGTAAATTTTTTGACAACAAAGGAAACAGTCGGCAATGAAGTGCTGGATCAGTCCAGCATTGACCGCTTGGTGCGGGTTTTATCGGATCAGAGACTTACGGAGAATGCAGAGACATTTTCAGGCAGTACGGCACGCTTTTCGGCAAATTCCGTACTTTCGGTAGAAAAAGATATTGCAGTACAGAGAGAACAGTGTACCCTGCTTTATGAAAAGGATGACAAGGACTTTGCACATATTGTCTGTGCAAATCAGGTGACAGGAGCCCGTTATGAGATTACGCCGGAGTGCTTAAATCAGGCTTCTCTTGTGGAAAATACGAGTGAGAACTGGGGACGCGCAGTGATGCCGCTTATGTTTGATCTTGCGGCAATGCAGCTTCAGGTGAACTATACGACAGAGGTATTCTCCAAGGTTTGCGGCGATTTTGCAAAAGTAATGTTTGGCAACGAGAAGGTACAGCTTCCAAATGTGTATTTACCGACTGCGGCAAGAGTATTGGAAAACATCGGGAACAAGAATTAAAAAAGGTATTGACGAACCTGTAAAAACATGGTATAACTGCTAATTATAACCACGAAAGACTAAATTCTGGTTTTTCATTATGAAAAACACATTTTATGCGTCATGTGAAAAAAGGAGAGATACTATGAAAAACACGGTGATTCGTTTAAACGGTCCTGAGGCGGTTCGGGAGTTTGTTACTGCAGCTGAAAAGTGTAGTTTTGATATTGATGTAAAATATAACCGTATTATTGTAGATGCAAAGTCTTTTCTTGGTGTTTTAGGTCTTTGCTCCAATCCGGTTTCTGTCTGTAGTCACGGAGAGGATGCGAATTTCGAAAGCTTTCTTGAGAAGTTTGCTGTCTGTTAGAGGAGTGTCATGTATCGTTTGATTTGTCGTGACGGAAATGCAAAGCGCGGTGAATTGGTGACAGTTCACGGTACGGTGCAGACTCCGTTGTTTATGAATGTTGGGACGGCGGCGGCCATTAAGGGCGCAGTGTCCACGATGGATTTGCAGGAAATCGGCACACAGGTAGAGCTTTCCAATACCTACCATCTTCATGTGCGTCCGGGAGATCTTGTGGTAAAAAAGTTAGGCGGACTTCACCGCTTCATGAATTGGGATAAGCCGATTTTGACGGACTCCGGTGGATTTCAGGTCTTTTCTCTGGCGGGGCTCAGAAAAATAAAGGAAGAAGGCGTTTATTTTAATTCACATGTGGATGGGCGGAAGATTTTTATGGGACCGGAGGAAAGTATGCAGATTCAGTCCAATCTTGCGTCTACAATTGCGATGGCATTTGATGAGTGTCCACCGCATCCAGCCACCAGAGAGTATATGGAAAATTCCGTAGCACGTACTACCCGATGGCTGGAACGCTGCAAAAGAGAGATGAAACGTCTCAATTCCTTAGAGGATACCATTAATCCGCACCAGATGCTGTTTGGAATTAATCAGGGCGGTACCTTCGCGGATATACGTATTGAGCACGCAAAGCGGATTTCTGAGCTGGATTTGGACGGATATGCAGTGGGCGGTCTTGCAGTAGGAGAGTCTCACGAGGAGATGTATCGTATTCTGGAGGAAACGGTTCCGTATTTGCCGCTGGAGAAGCCGACGTATCTGATGGGAGTTGGTACACCGGCGAATATTCTGGAGGGCGTAGAACGTGGTGTGGATTTCTTTGACTGCGTGTATCCGGCGCGAAACGGGCGACACGGCAATGCCTATACCAACCACGGAAAGATGACGTTGTTAAATGCGAAGTATGAATTAGATGACAGACCGCTTGATGAGACCTGTGGATGTCCGACCTGCAGGCATTATAGCAGAGCTTACATCAGACATCTGTTGAAGGCAAAGGAAATGCTCGGACTCAGGCTGTTGGTAACACATAATTTATATTTCTACAACAAAATGATGGAGGAAATACGCGAAGCGATTGAGCAGCAGCGTTTTTCGGAGTATAAGAGGCAGAAGCTTGCAGGCTTTGAAGCCGGGGAAGAAAATTAAACGTGCAGGAGCACAAGAAGGAGGAACTATGTTTCAGTTTTTAACAGCGGATGCAACAGGGAAAGAGCCGGGTGGAGTCGGCGTGATGTATTATGTGGTAATGATTCTGATTTTTGTGGCATTTTTCTATTTTATGGTAATCAGACCGCAGAAGAAGCAGCAGAGGAAACAGGACGAGCTGATGGCCTCCGTTGCAATCGGAGACAGTGTTTTGACAACCGCAGGATTTTACGGCGTTGTTATTGATGTAATGGATGAAGTGATTATTGTAGAGTTTGGAAGTAACAAAAACTGTCGTATTCCGATGAAGAAAAGCGCAGTAGTTGAAGTGGAAAAGCCGATGGAAGAAGAAAGCAAGGCAAAGTAAAGGGACTACGCATAAGGAAAATGAAAGGGGCTGTCGCACATGGTGCGTGGCCCCTTTTTGGTGTCGCGGCAGATTTGGGAAAAGAAATCAGTTCTTTTTTAAATATCGGAACAAGGGCTCCAGCAGGGAATCCGGAATGGCCATAGTATTGTTCCTTCCGGTACCAAGAAACAGATTAGGCTTATTGCAGCCGTGGAAATCCGTACCTCCGGTCATAAGGAGTCCGAAACGGTTGGCAAGTCCGTATACAATTCCTTCTTCAAAGGAGGTGTTAGAGGAATAATAAACCTCAAGTCCCTTTAAGCCGGCAGCGCACAGACGCTCTAGCAGTGTCTCAAGCTCCCTGGGTGGCAGCTTGTATAGCAGAGGATGTGCCAGAACCGGAATACCGCCTGCCTGCAGGATAAGAGAAATGGCACGCTCCGGTGTCATATATTCCCGTGGAACAAAGCAGGGAGCATCATAACCGAGATAACGCGTAAAGGCTTCCTCACGTGTTTTGACAAAATGCTTTTCTGTGAGATATTTGGCGAAATGGGCTCTGGTGATAACGGTATCCGGGTTTTCAAGACGAAGTGCTCCAAGAGTAATCGGAATACCAAGGGTACAAAATCGTTCTGCCATAAGCTGGTTGCGGCGCTCTCTGGCGGCAACGGCTGCCTCCAGCGCTGCAACCAGCGTCGGATTTGTCTCGTCCAGGAACAATCCTAAAATGTGAATATCCTTTTTGGCATAGGCGGCAGAAATTTCTGTGCCGGAAATGACAGTGACGGGGCAGCCGGCTGCAGTGCTTTTTTCTGCGGCAGCCTTTGCAATGGGGACACCGGAAACTGTGTCATGGTCTGTTAATGCAAAGGCAGAAAGACCGGTGGTTACAGCCAGCTGCACTAATTCCTCCGGCGAAAGGGTGCCGTCGGAATGGTTGGAATGTACGTGAAGATCTATCATAATGTCAGCTCCTTTCGTTGCCCGCTCATGATAATAGCCGCTTTGCGGTTATTATACCATAAAAAAAGTACCGTAACAAGGGAATGACAGGAAACTTGTTTTCATATAGTAGAACAAAGAAGGAAATTCGTTGGAGTAACTCAATGGAACAGGGAAAAACCATCAAAAGAATCGGAATGGCGCTGGGAGTATCGCTCATCGCAACGCTGCTTTTTTTACTGCTCGTTGCGTTTGTAATGCTAAAATTCGGGTTAAGTGAGAAAATTGTGTCCAAAATCATGATTGCGGGGTATTTGCTTGCCCCTGCCGCGGGTGGATTTTTACTTGGAAAAAAGCAGAAGGTAAATCGCTTTTTGTGGGGACTTTTGATTGGTGTGCTGTATTTTTTTATTTACTTTGCCATTGCAGTTTGTAGCATGAATGTACCGGTAAAGGAGCTTTTTTGGGTGGCTGTTCCGATTTGCCTTGGCGGAATGGCAG
>CAZCON010000025.1:9348-10799 GCA_964500085.1 uncultured Lachnospiraceae bacterium | reverse complement strand
ACGCATCTGTAACCCATCCGGAAGGCGCATCGGTGCGCCGCCGTAATGCGATACCATTTCTGCAATGTAATCCCCTCTACGCTCCGAGGTTACAATAACATGAACAAATTTCTTATATTTCTGCAGCTCTCGCAGTACCAACTGCATACAGTAACTATCCTCATGCCAAAACCCCAGCATACGGTTTGCATCAATGTGCTCAATTCCCTTAAATTCAATTCTTGCCGTTCGCGCCACCAGCCCGATATAGAACCGCCACATCGCTACTACAAAATGCTGTGTTCCCCGTCGCATAAACATCGGGAAATGCTTTGCTATCGGTTGCATATTCATACCGTTTTTCTCCCTCTTTTGTCCATTTTCACCCTCCCTTTCCCTGACTCCGAACCACCGGAACCACCGCATATTATATCACTTTTCCCGTCACCTGTCAAAAAATAATAAAGACTTTTCAAACTCTTTTTTCTGTGATAAAATCTAACTAATGTATTTTATTTTCGGAGGTTTTCATGTCGTATACCAATCATTGCTATAAGGTTACTCCCGTAACCCGTCAGACACCCATTACAGTCAGCGTACCGGGTTCCAAAAGCATCACAAACCGTGCCCTGCTGCTGGCTGCACTGTCAGACGGTAAATGTCTTTTAAAAAATGCACTGTTCTCCTCTGATTCCAGAGCATTGCTTACCGCACTGCGGGAACTTGGTATCTCCTGTGTCGCAAAGGAAGCCGCAAAGGAAATTCAGGTAACAGGCTGTAGCGGCATTCTTCCAAAAAAGACTGCCACAGTCAATGCCAGCAGTGCCGGTACAGCTGCACGCTTTTTAACGGCACTGTTGGCTTTCAGTAACGGCAGCTACACGCTTGACGCTTCTGAACAAATGAAAAAGCGACCGATGGCGCCACTGATGGACGCGCTTGTCTCCATCGGTATTCCGGTAACTGCCTTGGAAAATGAGGGACATCTTCCGATTCATATCAAGGGCGGACAGGCACATTTAACCAAAGCTCCTGAGCTTTCCGTTTCCATCGATCAGAGCAGTCAGTTTTTAAGCGCTCTGATGATGACCGGAGTTCTGCTTTCTGACGGACTTACCATTACTGCAACCGGCTCCCGCACGGCAATGTCCTATGTACATATTACAGAGCACATGATGCAGGAATTCGGCATTTCACCAGTTTTGGTCAATCACTCAGGGAACGGAACCGTCTACCGGATTCCCGGTGGGCTTTCCTATCACCATCAGACCTACCGCATTGAACCTGATTTATCCGGCGCCTGCTATTTTTACGCTGCTGCTGCACTTCTTGGCACAAGTGTTACCGTAACCGGTGTTCATATGGATTCCATGCAGGGAGATATCCGTTTTCTCTCCGTACTGAAACAGCTCGGCTGTATCGTTACAGACTCCCCCGAAGGGGTTTGTGTTACCGGACCTGCTGACAGACAT
>CAZCON010000025.1:0-9338 GCA_964500085.1 uncultured Lachnospiraceae bacterium | reverse complement strand
GACATTATCCCGGTCTTGATATTACCATGAGCGACTTTTCTGACCAGACCATGACAATGGCTGTGCTCGCACTGTTTGCGGACAGTCCGACTCATATCCGCGGCATCGCGCATATCCGCGCGCAGGAATGTGACCGCATGGCTGCTACGCTTACGGAAATTACCCGTCTTGGTGGAAATGCCAGAATAGATGAGGATGGTACCGGTATTCTAATCACACCGGCACCACTTCACGGTGCTCGCATTGAAACCTACGATGACCACCGCATGGCTATGTCCTTTGCTCTTGCAGGTCTGCGGGTAGCGGGTGTGGAAATTTCCAATCCGCTGTGCTGCCGGAAAACCTTTGAAAACTATTTTGATCTGTTTACGGACTGTTTTCTGCAGCCGTAGCAATAAACCGTTTCCGATTTGTAACCGTGTTACCGCAAATTAGAAACACACAAATGAAAGGATGACAAATTCTATGAAAAAAACTTTTTCCTGGCTGGCGCTGCTTGCCCTGACCGCAACACTGTTTGTCGGCTGTAACAACGCACCGGCTTCCCCTCTCCCGTACTCAACGCCGGAGCCGACCGGCACAACCACTCTGACCGAAGCACCGACCGGAATCACAGCCTCGGACGCAACGCAGGCTCCGACTCCGGATGTAACGCAGGCTGCCACACTGTCTCCGGTTCCGGATGCAACGCAGGCTGCCACACCGTCTCCGGTTCCGGATGCAACGCAGGCTGCCACGCCGACTCCGGTTCCGGATGCAACGCAGGCTGCCACACCGTCTCCGGTTCCGGATGCAACGCAGGCTGCCACGCCGACTCCGACTCTGGGCGTAACCCCAGCTGCCACGCCGACTCCGACTCTGGGCGTAACCCCGGCTGCCACGCCGACTCCGAGCGTAACTCAACTTCCAACGGTGGCTCCGGCAAATACTTCGACTGTTACCTATGACTTTCATGATATGACCTATCTTGCTTCCTATGGTACGAGTTATACCGTACAGTCTGACGGCTCTATTTTCTTACAGTATGAGTCAATTTATCAGGAAATCAAGCTTTCCATTCCGGAAGGCATCAACATGAAGTATTGTAAGCGGGTTACCTTAAAGGCAAACAGCAGCTATGCTCCAATTTCCTTTAAGCTGTACGGTGAAAACGTATTGTCTGATCCGTACTGCGGAGAAATTGCCGTAAAGTATGATTGCATGGGCGACGGTATTGTGGAATATGAATTGCTTCCGGAGCTTGACACTACCGTTTCCGGCATTGGAATTATGGCAAACGGTACTGCAGATACCTACAGCTACAACAACTATACAGCCACCGTTTACAGTATCACCTTTTATCTGGAGGAGAATTATACAGCAGCACCAACCCCGACTCCGTTTATCCCTGCTTCCACAAACGGTGCCACGCTTCTCAACACCTATGGAACTGCATTTGGTTCAATAGGAACCTGTATTAACCTTTCCCAGCTGCAAACCGCTTCGACGCTGGCACAGGTAAAGGCACAGTACAATAGTGTTACCCTTGAAAATGAAATGAAGCCGGATGCCCTGTTGGGAAGCTCGCCGACTCTTCTTCCGGTAGATTATGCAAAATCCTTAGGCTACATTATTCCAGACAACTATACAGAAAAAAATGTGCCACAGATTAACTTTACCTCGGTGGATCGCGCGCTTGAACTATGTGCAAAAAACGGACTCCGTATGCGCGCCCATACCCTGGTATGGCACAGCCAGACCCCGAACTGGTTCTTCCGTACCAGCTACAGCAGCTCCGGCGGCTTTGTCCGTGAAACGGTCATGGATGCCCGGATGGAATTTTACATCCGCAATGTCATGGCGCATATTTACGGCGGCGAGTACGGCAATGTCGTATATTCCTGGGATATCGTAAACGAATATCTTCACGCGGATGACACAAACTGGCTTGCCATATATGGAAAGGAAGGTCTGCGACCGGGCTTTGTAAAAAAAGCCTATGAAATTGCTGATGAAGTACTGAGAGCTTACGGGGTTCGGGACAAGGTTTCCCTGCTCTTCAATGATTATAACACCTATATGGAAGCAGATGAACTGTTGTCCATTGTAGCATATATCAACTCAGACAGAAAAATTTGTGATGGTATCGGTATGCAGGCACACCTTGACACCGGATACCCGTCCCCGTCTCTCTTCCGTAATACCCTGCAGGCATTTCTTGACGCAGGACTGGAAGTACAGATTACAGAGCTTGATGTCACAAATACAAGTGTCTCCGAACAGGCAGCTTACCTGTATGAGCTGATGAGAAATGTACTGGAGCTCAAGAAAAACGGTGGAAAGATTACCGGCATCACCTACTGGGGCATTGCTGATGATGTATCCTGGCGCGGCTTCCAGTCACCATTGCTCTTCTCCACACTGACCTCTCCAAAGAAATCCTATTATCAGGTACTACAGGCCTATGTAGATGCAGGATTTCAGATAAAAAAATAACTCGGCGCACTATAACACGGGAGGCTGTCGCATACACGACAGCCTCCACATTTTTTTACAAAAATAGTTCTACCAAAAATACCGCCGCACACCCGCCTATGGCCACCTTAAACAGATTGCCGTCGAAATAGGCAATGAACACTGCCACGGCAAAGCCTGCCAGCGCCGACCATGTGCTTGCCGTTGCCATAAGAATTGCAGGGAAAGTCATAACTGCCAATGTCACATACGGTACATAGTATAAAAAAGAACGTATCCATTGATTCTTAATATTTTTCCTTATCAGAGTCATCGGCAGGGCACGAATCAAATAGGTTACCCCTGCCGCCACCAAAAGATATAGAGAAACATTATCTTTCATTTGTAATCTCACCTCTTTCTTCAACCGGATGCACATACGCTGCAATTCCGGCAATCAATACGGTCAGAATCAAAATCCGCATACCGGATGATAACGGAAGCACCTCTGCAAGTAGGGTAAGCGCACTGCTTGCAAGCATAGATGTCACAACAATGACTGCAATGACCTTATTCTTCCGTGCCGGCGGTATGATAACAGCAAGGAACATTCCATATAATGCCACATTCATTGCACTCGCCACATTTGCAGGAAGTATATTTCCCACAACCGCACCAAGGAAGGTTCCCAGCACCCAGCCCGGCGATGCCACGCAGGCTGCACCATAGGTATACCACGGATTTAAGTCTCCCGTTACTGTAGAGGAGATACCAAAAATCTCATCCGTAATAAAATACGAAATAAAAAAGCGATGCGGAAACCACAGCTTTTCCGACACCTTCTGCGACAAGGCACAGGACATCAGCAAATACCGCAAATTGATTACCAGCTGTGTAATTGCCATTTCAATATATCCGGAGCCTGCCGCAATTACAGTCAGAGCTGCAACTTCGCCTGCCGATGCATGCATGGTAAATGACATCAGCGCCGACTGAAGCGGCGTAAGACCAACATTTTTTGCTGTGATTCCGAGCGTAAATGCCACAGCAAAATACCCAAGTCCAATCGGCACACCATGCCGCATTCCCTTGATAAACCATTTTTTGTTTTCCTGCTTCTTCATACGTGTTTTCTACTCCTGTTTCACTTCTTTTGCAATGCCTTTCCGCTCTTCTTCTAAAGCCGGATCAGATATGCAGCAGCAAAGGTTACCACAATCTGCAGGATTGCAAATTTATATACCGTCTGTGTATTGGACCAACCCAGATTCTTCCGCACATGGTCATGTAACGGAGTTCTGGTATTCTTTAATATCTTTATTTTCAAAAAGCGCAGCAGCGCCACCTTTACCAAACCAAGTCCGCCATCCAAAATCAATACAATGGCAAACGGCAGATACAGCAGTGCATGACCGCTCCGTAATGCAATAACTGCAATAAACAATCCCATCGCACGAGAGCCGGCATCTCCCATCATCATACGGCTTGGCGTTGCATTATACCATAAATATCCTAACAGGCAGGCCACCATAAGCAGTACCATGTAACGATACTCCTCCGCAAGCCCTGTCACATCTGCGGTAAAATAGAAGCTCAGCAGTGTAACACTCGTCAGGGTGGCAGACAAGCCATCAACACCATCTGCACAGTTCGTCACATTAATGGATACCCATACAAGCAATGTCGCCAAAACTCCAAACACAATCCGCGGAAGCTCAATTTCCATATCCAAGCCGGCAATCAGAAGCGTGCTTCCATGAAAATTCACATAAGTAATTGCCACCATCACAGAAATAATAAGGTCTAAAATTCCCTTTTTATATTCCCCCCATGGAGATTTTGCACAATCATCCAGAAATCCGGTAAGCATCGCTGCCACCGTCAGAATCATATAAATCAGGCGTTCGCGCTCCAAAGGCAGAAACAAAAGCACTGCCGCTGCAAAAATAAGAATAAAAACAAAACCAGCTCCGCGCGGCTTTCCCTGTGAAAGCTTTCCGTCCACTGCGAAATCACGCCCCCCATCCCGCGGCAGCAGCCCCCCACAGCAATGCAATAAAATACAGGTAAGTGCATACGCAAACATAATCCCCAAAAATGCACTTACGCCCGGATTCATTGTCTTAAAAACTAATTCCAGCATATTCTTTCCTTCCTTCCAGAGAGAAAACTCCCTTTTTTACGCCTTTCTCCTGCGCTCGGCAAGCCATAAATAACTCCGTTCTTCATGCCCACGACTCTGCCTTCGCGCATATTATACCTTCTTTGCAAAGCGAAAGCAACCGTTTCTTTTCACAAAGTTTCGGTTGCCTTCGTTTTTTTGTGTATTCTATGACAAATTACGCACATTTATCTCTTTGGAATTTTCAAAACACTGCCGGAGCGGATAAGGTTAATATTTGCAATATCATTTGCTGTTGCCAGTGCATTTACGGTAACTCCATACCGCTTTGCTATGCCGCTTAAGGTTTCGCCATACCTTACCGTATGAGTTCTTTCCTTCTCATATACTGCCACACTCTCCAGGTATTCTCTGGCTCCTTCCGCAATAGCCTGTGCCAACGCTTCCCTGTTTGACGCATTCAGCAGATACTCATAATCCTCCGGATTTGTCAGGAACGCCGATTCCAGCAGCACAGCAGGACACGTTGTCAATCTGGTTAAGGAAAGATTCGCCTTCCGAATGCTTCGTTCTGTATAACCCATACTTTTATTTATGTAAGCGTTCATCACTCCTGCAGCATCCTGCACATTATTATACGAATAAAAGGTTAAGAAGCCGGATGATTTTGAATAATCCGAAGTGATTCCCATGGCATTTCCATGAATGGAAACGGACAAATCCGGCTTTGTTTCCCGAATCAGTTCTACCCGTTCATTCAACGTGTAATACACATCTGTACTCCGCACCGTCACCACGGTGGCTCCCATCTCCTCTAACGCCTTTTTTACCCGTTGCATAAGGTCAAGATTCACAGTCTTTTCCGTTGGCCCTGCGGCACCCATCGCACCCACTGTTCCGTTATCCGTTCCTCCATGTCCTGCGTCCAGAAGAATCACTGCCCCCTCCAGAGAGCCCTGCTCTTTCAGCACCGGCGCATACTTTAAGATGAAGGTCATCACCCCGTTCTCCGTCCTCACATCAAAACCGCACAGCCTCTCTGCGTCATACAATGTATAGGTATACACTGCTTTGTTGTTCGCATCAGTGCTTCCTGACACGGATTTTACCAGAGGATTGCCAGGTAAAGACACCCTTGTTCCCGCCGTGGTATCATACAAAACAAATTTTACGGTATTTCCGTCCAGCTGTACATCATACAGCGCATCGATTTTCATGGTAAAGGTCGTTTCCAGCGTGTGAGTCGTCTCATCATAAATGGCGCTTGCTTTACTTATACGATTGGAAGGCAGCTTATACGGATACACCTTCACAGCAGATTTTTCCACATAGGTACCGTCCGGAAGTTTATAATAATTACCCCACTCTCCCACAATGCGAAATGTGGTATTCTTTGTCAGCGGAAGATACTCAATTTTCACCTTGCCCGGTGCAGAATACGGCATCGTATACGGATATCGCAATTCACCCATTTTATTACTGACCGCCTTATATTTTGAACCCTCTGCCGTTCCCGAAGAACCTCCGGAGGCTTTCTTTCTTGTCACCGTCAGTTTGTATTCCTGTTCTCCGTTTTCAAACAAAAACACGTTTTCTCCCTCAGAAAGTGTCACATATGCAGTAAAAAAGCCATGCGCCGTAGTTTCTACCGTCTCCCCGTTCATAAATAACGGATAACGGTAATCACAGGCTCCCAAAATACTAATCTGCGATGCCGTAGTGGAGTAAGGATTCGTCCCCGGCGCTGCGATAACAATCCGTTCCGGGTTCTTGTACCCCAGCATATCCTCTGCCGCATAAACGACCCGGTTTTCTCCGTAGCCGGACAGACACCCCCATGACGCTGCCTTCACCACCCCAAAACCAAGCGTTACTGCCACTACAAGCATTCCAAACCATTGCAATATGTCTCTGCCTCTTACTTTGTACCTTCTCATTCTCTCATCCTTTCTGTACGCTGCCACAACCGCAGAAAGCATCACCTCTCTGCCTTTGCTTTCTTATACATCCAGTGTATCACAGTGCAAGTATTTGCACAAGCATGAGAAAAAAATACCATTTTATATGTTTAATTTAAATTTAACTTTTTCCTAAGCAGATGACAAATCATAAAATACGCTGCCACAGATACAATTAACATAAGTATACTCAAACCACTCAGATAAATTGTCATACCGGCTTCTATTTTCATAAAATTCATTTCAACAATTCCTGCAAACAGACCTCCGACTACCGCGATTCCCATAATAAGCAGATATAAGACAAAGCTAATCAATAGATATCCTACAATCGCACCTGCAATCTTATTTCCCGAAAACAGCTGTCCGATGGAAATGGACAAATAATACATCAGAAGCTGATATATCATACTGACTGCAAACAGTAGAAAAAAGCCCGGAAGCGTAATTCCAACCTGCGCCTCCAACAATTGTATGATATCTCTGGTCATGTCTATATCAACATTTTTAATCTTAAGGATACAAAATGCGGAAAGTACAATCACGGCAATGGTAACCAGCTGCCATATCCATGCAACAATCAGTTTTGCTCCTACCAGCTGTCCCACCTTTGCCGGAAGGGTAAACGTAAGATATCCTTCCTCCGAAACCATATTTTTATAGAAACGTACCACAGCAAAACCAAGGCTGCAAAACCAGACTGCAATTAACGTAACCACATAAACTCCCAGTAATAACTCCTGCAATGCTCTGACTGCAAAGCTATCTACCTCAATCAGACTAAACAATGCGACAAACAGCGTCATTGCTACCAGCACCAGATAAAACATCGCATATTTTCTTCCGGTTGCAATCCACTCGTGTTTTAATAGTTTTTTTAACATTTGAATTCCTCCCTGAACAATGCATCCACCGACTGACCGTAGGTGTTGCGGATTTCTTCTACCGATGCGTGACGCAGAACCGTACCTTCTTGAACAAATACCGCTTCATCCAGTACCTTTTCCACCTCTGCAATCAAATGCGTAGAAATCAGAACAGTAGCCTCCTCTGCATAATTTGTAATAATCGTCCTGAGAATATACTCCCTTGTCGCCGGATCCACGCCTCCAATGGGCTCATCCAGACAATACAAATCCGCATTCCGGCTCATAACAAGCACCAGCTGCACCTTTTCCTTCATTCCCTTGGACATGGTCTTAAAACGCTGTTTCACATTAAGCCCCAGATTCTGCAACATTTCATACGCCTTTGCCTTGTCAAAGTCACTGTAAAAATCACCGTAATAATCAATCATCTGATTCACATTCATCCATGCACTCAAATAATTATTATCCGGCAGATAGGAAACTCTTGCCTTTGTTTCCGGACACGGTGCCATGCCATTTATCAGAATTTCTCCCGACGACGGTACCAGTAACCCGTTTATCAATTTAATAAGCGTGGTTTTTCCGCTTCCGTTCGGTCCCAGAAGCCCAATGATTTTCCCTCGTTCCAGACACAAATCAATCTCCTTTAATACCTGAAAGCCTCCGTAATTTTTGGAAAGCTTCCGGCATTCTACTACATATCCTTCTTTCTTCATACTTCCTCCACTCTGGTATCAGTAATCCCTGATTTTACCTTGCTTCTGTCATTGCTTTTTCCAACAACTCACGAATTTCGTTATCCGATAATCCGTTCTGTACCATTTCCCGATAAAACTCTCCTGCCCTTTTTGCCGCATCTGTTATACGCAGCTCTGCAATACGGTTAGTATCCTCTGATACAAAACGTCCACTGGTACGCTGGGTATACAAAAGTCCTTCTCTCTCCAGCTCAGTCAGCGCACGCTGCATTGTATTCGGGTTCACTGCTGCCTCTGCCGCCAATTCCCTGACGCTTTCCATACGCTGCCCCGGCTGATACTCACCCGACATAATCTTCTGCTTAATAATATCCACCAGTTGTAAATATACACTACGCTCTGAAGATATTTCCCATGGCATCTGCTCATCTCCTCTCCTTTTGTATTGTTGTGTTAAGTGCTTAATACAAATATACAACAATTTTTCCTATTTGTCAACAATGGATTTGCCCGGCTCCATATGCCCTTATCCTCCAAACGTCCAATCCATCGACCATGTGTACCAATTGTCAGTAAAGAGGGGCTTCGTAACCCTGCCTAAAGTATCAATTCCTATGAAAGAACCATTCCCACTATACTCCTCTTTAACATAGACCAGATAATACTCTCTTTTTTCTTCCTCGCTTCTCTTTTCATTATATGCCTGCATATACAACAGCAGATTCTTAACTTTATCAATACAGTGAATATCCCTGTGTCATAATGTTTTTTCAGAATCTATGATCACTACAAGCCAGAGCAGCTTCCACTTATCAGTTTTGACATTCTAAAAAAGCATGATTTCATTCTAGAAAATCACCTATTAAAAAAAGTTGTAGGAAGGAATCTTCGTTATCAGTCACCAGCTCACTCTCAAGACCATTATGCCGCCACCCCTTTATACCACTTATACTCATATGACAATTTAAGCATTTATTTTTACCTATCCTGTATTGTAAACCTTCTGCTTCATAATCACCTTCTCTGCGTATTTCTTCATTTGCAATACCAATAGACGTAACCCCCACTTGACTTTTGTCTTCTTTGTTCACGTCACAAGCTGAAAACGATATTCGATATTCATTTCCTTCGTCGGTATTAACATGCAGAACAAATATTATTACTTGCATATGGCAATCTCTATATTTTAAAAGCTGTGAAGCACTTTTCGCTCCGCAGCTTTTTTCATTTTTCAGGACAAATTGTCGAACTGTAAAAG
>CAZCON010000024.1:0-10922 GCA_964500085.1 uncultured Lachnospiraceae bacterium | reverse complement strand
TTGCTGCTCGCCTGACAGGCATTGCAAAATCAGTTAAATCCTGATTTAACTATCGCTTATCCCGCTTTTCTTACAGCTCCTCTGTCTTTGTACAGGTCACTGCAAAACACTCCGGCTTCTTTCCGGTCAGGAAAACGCTCCGACTGTCCGGCTGAGAGGCTCCTACAAACACCTCGTATTCTCCTGCGCCAAGCAGCAGCCGTCCGTCCTCGTCATACAGCGCAAATGAAGCATCCGTCAACGTAATTTCCACAATTTTGCTTCTGCCCTGCGGTACTCTTACCTTTTTTAAGCCCTTCAGCTGATAGTTTGGAGCCCCTTCCCTATTTCTTGCTTTCACATATACCTGCACGGTTTCTGCTCCGTCATAGACTCCGTGATTTGTAACGGTTGCCGTCACAGTAATGCTTCCACCCTTTGAAATTTCAGCCCCTGAAAGCGTTACATCACTGATTGAAAAATCCGTATAGCTCAGACCATAGCCAAACGGATAGAGCGCCTCCTGCTCCATATAACGATAGGTTCTGCCCTTCATACTATAATCCGTAAAGGCCGGCAGCTCTTCTGTTGTACGGTAAAAGGTTACCGGCAGCTTTCCCTCTGGTGCATATTCACCAAACAAAAGCTCCGCCACGGCGCGACCGCCCTGTGCTCCCGGATACCACGCCTGTACAATCGCCGGAATATGCTCCTCTGCCCAAGGAAAGGCCAATGCACTTCCCGATAAAAGCACCAGCACCACCGGCTTTTTGCTTGCATAAATTTCTTTTAAGATAGTCTCCTGTAGTCCCGGAAGGGCAAGATTCGGTTTATCTCCGCTTGCGAACTCATTTCCTTCATCGCCCTCTTCTCCCTCCAGACCTGCATCCAGACCCATGACTGCAATCACGACATCGGATTCATCACATACCGCACGTACCTCTGCAAGACGGTCGTTTGCAATTCCAAGCCCGGACACCTTATCCTTAAACAAATGACATCCCTCGGAATAGCAGACTCTCACATCATCTCCAAGATACTCGCAAATTCCCTCCATAATGGTAACATACTCAGAGGCTGTACCCTCATAATTTCCAACCAGTGCCTTACGGTTGTTTGCATTCGGTCCGATAACTCCCACCGTCTTCAGCTTCTTTTTCTCTAGCGGCAGCGTATGATTTTCATTTTTTAACAGACAAAGCGTTTTCTTTGCAACCTCCAGATTAAACGCCTTCTGCTCCTTACTGTCTACCTGCGAATACGAAATCGCATTGTATGGCACATGCTCCGGTGCATCAAACATACCAAGACGCATTCTGGACACATACAGCCGTTCCACCGCCTGCGTCAGGGTTTCCTCGGAAACCAGCCCCCTCTTCACTGCCTCCAGCAGATGAACATAAATATTGCCACAGTTCAAATCACAGCCATTGTTCATGGCAAGTGCCACAGACTCCACAGCGTCAGAGGTAACGGAATGCCCCTCATGAAAGTCCTTAATGGCCCAGCAGTCACTCGTTACGTGTCCGTCAAAGCCCCATGTGTCACGTAAAATGTCCTGAAGCAGGGTTTTGCTTCCACAGCATGGCTCGCCATTGGTACGGTTATACGCTCCCATAACAGTTTCTACCTTTGCCTCCTGCACGCATGCCTTAAATGCCGGCAAATAGGTTTCGTATAAATCCTGCTTCGACACCTCTGCATTAAAGCTATGACGCACATCCTCCGGACCGGAATGCACCGCAAAATGCTTTGCACAGGCTGCTGTTTTTAGATACTTTTCATCCTTTCCCTGCATTCCTTCAATGAAGCGCACGCCCAGACGAGAGGTCAGATATGGATCCTCACCGTAGGTTTCATGGCCTCTGCCCCAACGTGGGTCACGGAAAATATTAACATTCGGTGCCCAGAAGGTCAGTCCCTTATAAATATCGGTATCGCCATACTTCTGCTGCATATTGAACTTGGCGCGTCCCTCCGTGGAAACATGATCTCCAATTTCCTCCATCAGCTCCTCGTCAAAGGCTGCTGCCAGACCGATTGCCTGCGGAAACACCGTAGCCACACCTGCTCTTGCCACCCCGTGCAGTGCCTCGTTCCACCAATTGTATGCCGGAATTCCCAGCCGTTCAATCGCTGCTGCACTATGAAGCGTCTGAAACACCTTTTCCTCCACGGTCATCTCTGCTACTAACGCTTTCGCTCTTTCTTTAAAAGACAGACTTTCATCCTGATATGCTTTCACTATAAGCTCCTTTCTCTTACAGACCGTTCACTGACCGCCTGCAGCATTCCTTTTATACGTAAAGGGTCGAATTCCAAACAAAATCCAACCCTTTACCATTAAAAATCCATAATACGATAAAAAGCTTCCTTCGGCTCATGAACATCATCAAACAGCAACGGCCAGTTCTTTCTTCCCAACACCGGGAAATTATTGAGCCACGACGTATCATCTGCCACACCCCAGAAGGTTACTGCGTCAATCTCCTTGTAATACTCTCGGAACACCCGAAAACACTGCCCGTAAAAATCTGCCTGCTGCTTCAGGCGCTCCGGATCCGGTGCCGGAAACTGCTTTTCATTATTATCCCGATACAGGGACACATCAAATTCTGACACACGAATCGGCAGACCAAGCGCCGCATAGGCTTCTATAGAACGCTTGATTTCATCTATTTCAGGTTGAAACAGGGCACAATGGAACTGCATTCCCATGCCTTCTACCGGTGCCCCCTCTGCCAGCATTTCCTTTAACAGACGCACAATCTTTTCTCTCTTTTCCGGACGGCACTCGCTGTAATCATTGTAAAAAAGCCTTGTATTCGGAAGCTCCTCCTTGATTACGCGGAATACCTGCGAAACATACTGCTCCCCAAGCACTTCCTTCCATTTCGTATCCCGCAGATACGCGTCACTCTTATCCTCGATTGCTTCATTGACCGCATCAAAGGTGGCAAGCTCACCAAAGTGCTCTTTCACCCTCTGCACATGATTTCGCAAGGTTTCCAGCAGTCGCTCCGGCGTAGTATTTTCAAAAATGAAATCCGGTGTCTGATTGTGCCACACCAGGGTATGCCCGTGTAACAGCATACCGTTCTCCTTTGCAAATGCCGCCACCGCATCTGCCGGTGCCGTGAAAAACTCACCCGGTCTGCGGGTTAAACTGCCATACTTCATGGCATTATCACAGGTAATGCTGTTAAAATGCCGTTTGAGCAAAGCTCCACTGGCTTCAATATCACGCGGGCTGATTGCCGCACCAATTTTAAAGTACGGCGCATACTTTTCTTTCAAGCTCTCTGTCTGCATTTTCTTCTTCTCCGATTTCCTGATGCTTTAATACGACTTAATACTTTCATCCATCAATGCCCCAAAGAACGCATCCTTTGGCTTTAGCTCACCATCAAAAAGCAAAGGATAGTCTGCCTCCGGAACCGTAATCGTTGGATTCCCGTTCTCGTCAACGCCCTCCTCCGGCTGGTTATACCAGGACGCATCATCTGTCAGACCATAAATGGTGACGTTGGTAAAATCATACGTCTTCGCATCCTCTACCTTTACAAGCCAGCTGAAAATACTCTTCCAACGCTTTGCAGACTTTTCATAGATTTCATCCAGTGTACGTTCCAAATCATCCGTATCCGTTGCCGCCATGCTTACATCCAGCTCGGAAATATGCACCTCAATTCCCAGATTAAAGAACGGCTTGAATACATCCTCCATACCAAGTGCATTTGGCAATTGCACCGTCCAGTGCCCCTGAATTGCCACACCGTCAATCAGTCCCTTTTCCGACAAAAGCTTTGCAAGCTCCACCGCCGGGTAACGTCGCACCGATTCATACATCTGATAGTCACTGTAAAACAGCTTCTGCCCTTCAGCCACATACTTTCTTCCATACTCATATGCTTTGAAAATATAATCCTCCCCCATCGTCCGGTACCAGTCTGAGCTGTTGGTACGATATTGCAGCGGATGAGCATCTGCCGGTAAAACCGCCTCTTCTACTAAATCCCAGACAACCACAACGCCCGGATAGTTGGTATTGCAATACTCCATCACATCCTTAATCAGATTCTCCATACGTGCTTCCATTACCTCTGCGGAAGCTAACGGATAATCTACTGCGTCCATCACACCGTCTCCGTCCGTATCTCTTGTCAGCTCCGTTTCCGTAATTACAAAGTCCGGTGTAAAGAACCACTCCGGTGTCCTGTCATACGTAATCAGCGCCGAACCGCGTACTGTTTTTCCGGTCTCCTGTGCGTATGACAAAATCACATCCGCTCCGGAAAAATCAAACGCAACTTTTTCCTTATTACCGCTTGCCAGCGTAGCCTGCTGGTCAAATATATAGTCAGGCGTCAGCTCATTCAGACAGGTAATCGTACTGAACTGCTCCGTAATCAGTGCCCGTTTTGTTTCATCCTTAATTTCTTCGCTTGTAATCGCCACTCCCATTTCAAAATAATCCTTATACTGCTCTGCCAACGACTTTAAGGTGCCATTTTCTTTGTACTGCGCCTTGAAATCCTTCCGTTTTACATCATCCGGAATTGGTGTCGGCGTTACCGTCGGTGCCGGTGTTACCGTTGGCTTTGGCGTAATGGACGGCACCGGTCCGATTTCTACAGTCCCTGCACAGCCGCCCAACAACAGCATTGCCGCTGCCGATAGCATTCCTATCCATGTATTCTTTCTCATACGCACCTCTCCTTTCATACTACGTCCATCCACAGCTTATACCTTCTCCCCAGTTACATAAAGGGGCGGTAAAACCGCCCCTTTTATGCGTCTCACTGTTTTTTGAAACAGTAAGGTCTTATTACTTATTGGACTCAGCGATTGCAGAATCCCAAGTGTTCTTAATTTCTTCAATCTTCTCAGCCGGAGTCTGGGAAGCAAACGGATAAGAGTAGCAGATATCACCGTAGCTTACACCATATACAAGCGGCAGATGCTCGAAGTTAGCAACACCATCTGTGAAGAAGATTTCAAGCGTCTCATCTACAGCTCTCTCATCACGGAATCTGGTGTAGTAAGTATCCTTCCAGTCACCCTCCTCTTCATAACCCGGAGTCGGATTCGTCCAGAGGTTATAAGCGAATGCAATCTTAGAAGCGGTCTCTGCGTCAAAGCAGGACGGGATAATTACGATATTCTCGTTGAAGATGGTGTGATAGGTGTCAGCGCCATCCGGCTTCGGACAGCAAACGAAACCAAAGTCATCTTCCATGTCTGCCCAGTTCTGAGAAGCCATGTAGGTCTCGTTGAACTGCATTGCAAACCAACCATCGGAGAATGCTGCTTTGTACCAATCCCACTGGGAATCAGCCGGCTGCGGCATCTCATAGCCTGCATCACCAAGCTCCTTTGCAAAGTTCAAAGCATCCAGAATATTCTGAGAACCGGAGTTGTTTACATACTGACCATTCTCCAAGGTAATAAGCTCTGCACCGGTGGAGTTGATGAGTGCCTTACAGATATCCGGACCAAAGTTACCCATAGCGTAGGTATCGGTTACACCATCAGCGTTGGTATCGCGGGTAAGCTGTGCACAGATTTCCTTGAACTTGGACCATGTCCACTGACCGCTTGCCTGTAAGTCATACGGAAGATCCGGATCAAGACCAGCCTCTTCGAACAGTCTCTTATTCCAGAAAAGACCAAGTCTAGCCTCAGAACGACCGGAAGCCATACCATAGATGGAATCACCCTTGGTCATCAATTCAACTGCCTGCTTGTTCCACTTGCTCTCAGTGAAGTCAAACTCCTCTAAGGTAGCTAAGTCATAGAACAGACCATTGGACATCGGCTTAGCAACGAAGCTGGAGTCAAGTACAAATACATTAGCAGCCGGGTCATTTGCAAGAATGGAGTTCGTACAGGTATCGGTCATCTCACCCCAGCCTGCTACTGCAACCTGCTTCATGGAGAAGTTGTACTTTGCCATGATGTCGTTACGATAAGCTAAGGTAGCCTCTTCCTGTGCACTCTTCGGTGCATCCGGAGTTTCCGGAGACCAGTGGTCACCAATAATCATTTCCATGCCACCAAGATCTCTTGCCGGTGCCTCAGTCGGGGTCGGACCATCCGGCTCTGACGTCGGATTCTCTGTCGTGGTCGGAGTTACCTCGTTGTTATTGTTTGCCGGCTCTTTACTGCATGCAGCCATGCTACCAATTACGGTTGTTGCAGCAAGGAAAGCTGCAGCATACTTCTTAATTCTCATACCAAAATTCCTCCTTTTTTTAGTCTGGGTTTGGCGTCCCATTCAACTGTAAAGTTGACTCCTCTTTGTATAGTGAATGCCTCAGCATCTACTATCTGGAAATATTATAACATATCTTATCACAAATTGCTAGTTTTTTCAACAGTTTTTCTGAATTTCTTGTTACATTTTAATACCCGTCTGGCTCAAGCTCTCTACAAAGCCCTTCTGTGCAAACAGGTATAAAATCAGCAACGGTGCCAGTGTCATCAAAATACCGGTAGAAATTGTCTGCTGTAAAAACGCCTCACTCGCAAGCGTACCCATACCCATCTGCTCCACATAATTGTCGAGACGACCGGCAATGGAGTTTAAGCCCTTGGTCAGAACCTGCATATTACCGAGGAACATCTTCGTATAGAAGGAATCCGTCCACTGCCATACAAAGGCAAACAGGAAGCAGGAGGTAATCATGGACTTTGCGTCCGGAAGCATGATACGCAGAAAGGTCTGCAGAGTGCCGCAGCCATCCACATAGGCTGCCTCCTCCAGTTCCTTCGGTATACCACGGAAGAACTGCCGCAGCATATAAATATACAGACCACATTTTAAGCCCATGCAGGTGACACACATCATCAGATACGGTGCCATGGAAGACTGCAGATTCAATGTTTCTTTCGTAATCAGCTTAATAATACCGAACACGTCAAAGTAACGGAAATTCAGGTACAGGGAACTCATAATCGTCTGCGGCGGTACGATAATTACAAGAATTACGCAGCCGAACCAGAAGTTCTTAAGCGGAAACTTAAATCTTGCAAAGCCGTATCCAACGAGTGTACACGCAAACACCTGAAGCGCCGCTACAACAAACGATACCCAGAGGGAATTCCACATACACTTCCAGTAGTCAATCAGATAATCCACCAGCTTATAGTTTCCAAGGGTAAAGTGACGCGGCAGTGAAATTACCGTTGCATCATACAAATCATCCTGCTCCATAAAGCTGACGGACAGCTTATTTGCAAGTGGTTGCAGAATCAAAAAGCATAAGCCGAACAGAAGCAATGCTCTTATTACACGGAAGGCATATTCTCCGATTCTCTTTTTCAGAAGATAGCCGTGTGTTTTTTTATTCCGCTCCCAGAAATCTCTTCTCTTTACTACTTTCGCTTTACTCATAATAGTACACCTTCTTTGAAATAATCGCTGCAAGAATACCGAGAACCACCGCTACAATGAGGAAATAACTCCACGCCATTGCGGAACCCAGACCGTAGTCCATACCAGGGTTAATCTTTTCGGTAATCAATTCCATGGCTTCATTATCTGTTCGCATAAAGAAGTCAACTACAGAGTAAACCAAATTTACAAGAATCATGGAGCTTACCATCGGGAAGGTAATCTTCCAGAAGCTTTCCCATGCGCTGCAGCCCTCAATCTTCGCCGCCTCGTACATACTCGGTGATACGGTTTGCAGACCGGAAATAAAGATAATAATCTGAATACCGGAAGCAAGCGCGATATCGTATACCGAATCAATAATCGTAAATACCGGATCCAGAATTTTTCCTCCGATACCGGTGGTGCTTAAAATTTCCTGCAGGGTAGTGGTAATCGTGGCATTGGAAGACTCCGCAATGACATCCTTCATACCCGACATCAGCACGTTATCGGTTTCCAGACCAACCAAAATACCGGAAGCAAGAATTACCGGAAGGAAAAATACTGCTCTTACAAAGCCTCTTCCCTTGAACTTCTGATTTAACAGCAACGCGACAAAGAAGCTGAATACCAGAATGGACGGTACCTGAATTGCCATATCCTTTAACGTCTCTACCAACAGGTTTTTGTACTCCGGATCAATGAAAAATGCCTTGTAATAATTCGTGCTCTTCAGATCACTGATGAACGTCATGTTGAACGGTTCTCCAACTTTGGAATTCGCATTAACGATAACATCGCACAGACTCATCTTAAAGGACTCATACATCGGCTTTAAGAGAAACGCGACAAAGCCGATAATGAAAGGACTGACAAATAAATATCCGGCAATTGCATTACGTCTGCGTAAATTTCTGTGTCTTTTCGCTTTCACTTAGTTCCCGCTCCTTTCTACCAGATAATCCTTCGCCGGTATCTCTAACGCGCCGTTTTTGAAGTCGCTGGTATTGTAGTTTACATATACTACCGTGCCATCCTCATAGGTCGTTGCGGTAACTCCCACAGCAAGCACCTTATGATTCGTGATGAACTGGTTGTTTAAGCCTGCCATCTCCTCCTTATAGCGGAGATAATACTTCTTTGCGATATCCTTCCACTGACTGTAATCCGCAGCAAAATATTCCATGTACTCGGTATTCTGCAGGATATCAGAGGTTTCATACATAAATGCGAAGGAAAGTCCCGCACCCGTCTCTGCAGACTTTAATACCATATCACGTGCGTCATCCGCAAGGTTGATGGCGTCGCCGGTGAAATTAATCAGTCCGTGCAGCGCAATCTCATAGAACGGAATCTTGTAATCAAGAATCTGATAATCCTTACCATCCAGATCCACGTTGGTAATAATATCTGCATACATCAGTGCATACTCGTTACCTGCCGAAATCATAATCGGAGTTCCCTCTGACTTAATCTTTGCAAGCTCTTCCATCTGCAGCTTCATGGATTCCTCACGGGTTACGGTTCTTCTAGGATTGTAATCCGCGCTGAGGAGATAACCGGTATCCTCAAATGCCACGCCCGCATTATACTTTGCTGCCGCCTCTGCCAGATTGTCCATCAGCTCTACGCAGACACTCGGACGAAGCAAATGGTAGGTCTCCTGACGGTTGGTAGACATTTCACCAAAGAAAATGTTGGAATATGCGGAAAGCTCCGTAATCTCACGGCTAATATACTTTGCCGCATCTCTGGAACGGATAAAGCCGTCAAAAATGTTACTGTCATACTCAAACTGCGTGCGGCCGTTCAAGTAAATATCCACATTATTGCTGTTGGCATATTCCATCAGAGCCTTCAGCGCCTTCTTACCGCCCATGCCGCTGGTCAAATCAATGTCCTTCGGAAGGGAATGCGTCACGCCGCCGTTCATCCAGCCGCTGTAACGTATGGAAAGATTTTCATAGCCGTCTGCCAGCATTTCCTCAATCAGGGTCTTAGCCTCACCAAAGGAGGTCAGCACCTCAGGTCGCTTAATCGGCATACCGAGTATCTGCTTTACACGGTCAATGGCACCAATCAGCTCTACGGCAACCGGCAGCTCCGTCTCCTCTACCTTCTGAAGCTCCGGATACTTTTCCTGTAAATACTCACGGTAAACCTTTGCCATATCTACATAATCCGTGCTGTCAATAAAGGTGTAACTCTGTACCGTGCTTCCCTCCGGAAGCTTTTTTTCAAATGCCATAATGGTACGGTCAGATTTTGCAGAAATATCCATCGTATCGCCATGAACGATTTCATAGGACGCATATGCGTAATTGTAGCTGTGCCGTCTTCCGCTGACATCCGCCTGAATGGTAGCAATCGTGCTGTATTCCTCCATAATTGCCACGAAAGCGCTGTCTCCGTTCACAATGCCGTATACCGGAATTGACACTCTCGTTTCATCTACTACTGCGTCACGCTTCTGGTCATAGTCCCAGCCGTATACATTTGCATAGTAAGCCGACTGCTTTGACTTGCCGTTATTAAAGTTAATTACTGCACCGGAGCCCTCCGGAACAAACAGATATCCTTCATCCTCTGTGCTTCCTGCGCCAAAATACGGAAGCAGGCTGATGTTCGTCAGCGGATATGCCGTCTTGTACTCAATCTCGTCATGCGGGATTTCCACAACCAGCTTATTATTCTCCAGACGATATACAAGCGTGAGGTTGATAATTGCCTTATCGGAGTTTGAGCTTACACTGTAGCGTGCCAGGTCCTCCGCATAGTCATCCTCGGTATAACCGGCTTCGGCAAAATATCCCTCCATCTTACGCTGCAAATACTCCTTGGTACCGTCACGCAATACGTAAACACGCTCATTTGCAAGGTCCGGGTAGGTTTCCAGAAGTTCCGACTTATCATCCGTTGCAAACAGATTGTTGATATCGTAACGGCGATAATACTGGTCAATCTGCTTCTGCTGAGAACGCTCCATCTTTTCATAGAATTCCATCATACGGGATTCCGGTACTGCAAGCGGTATGTAATACGTCTTGGAAACCTTACCAATCGTATACAGCACTCTGACTTCCTTAATATTTCCGTCTGTATCCTCTACCGTCTCCAGCTCATAAATACCGTTGGAAATACTAAACTCATAGTTGTTCAAAAGGGTGTTGACACCGTTTTTGGTATTGTACTCAATAATCAGAGTGGACTGCAGATTCTTCTTCGCTGCCGAGTCCGCACCTGCATCGTTTGCACCGTTCTCCGGGTTGGAGCACCATACCTTTCCGGTAGACTTCTGTGTTACCGTAAAATACGTTGTTGACGGATCCAGTTCAAACCTCAGATCGTCATTCTCCATGATATATTCCTTCGCCCCATGTACCTTTTCATCATAGGAACGAATCGTAACATCCGTTACGTTGTCCTCTTCACTGCAGGCACAAAGGCTGCCAGCCAAAAGAAGGAATACTAACCATTTTCCAATTCGTTTCACTTATATTTCCTCCTTTCGGTTAATACACGCGGAACATGATTTCTTTGTAAATGGATACAAAGTATGCAATAC
>CAZCON010000023.1:0-11247 GCA_964500085.1 uncultured Lachnospiraceae bacterium | reverse complement strand
TTCCAATCCTCGTTCATAAATCAGCCCTCCATCCATACTTAACCTTTTGCTCTACCGTGGCTCAGCCTTCACTTGATTTTATCATTCCTTATCCCTGACTGTCAAGAAGATTCTCGGACATTCGTGATGTGGCATTTCCCACATCTTTCCCTTTTTTCCTTCCGGCGAACATTTTTATGAAATACCCTTTTTCAGATGGTCTGTCACTGCTGCCGCCACCATTCCCACAATCATCCCGGCAACCGTGCCGGACAGCAGAAGCACCGGCAGATATGCCGTAATTGTCCTTCCCAGCACGAGGGATGCCACTGCCAGCTGTCCGAGATTATGTGCTACCCCGCCTGCAATTCCCACTCCCGGTATTCCGAATTTCCTGCTTCTTCTGCAAAGCCACATTACACCAAAGGACAGCAGTCCTCCCGCAAGACTGTAAAACAATGCACTCGTATTTCCAAAGGTCACCGCGGTCAGGACGATGCGTGCCAGCAATACTCCAAAGGCAGTTCCCGCTCCAAGCGTATATAACGCACAAAGAGACACAATATTTGCAAGCCCCAGCTTCACCCCCGCCACTCCAAAGGAAAACGGGAGCAGCGTTTCTACATACGACAACACGAAAGCGGCTGCTGTCAGCATACCGCATAACACCACCCGCTTTGTTTTTTCACTACGAGACAACCGCATCCAGTCCGCTCTCCTCTCCGCCGGTAATTTCCACTACAATACCGTTTGGCAGACAAATAATCTGCTCTCCGCTTTTTGAAATCTCCCCCTGCCTGATACAATACCAATCCGGACACACAGCTTCCTCCATCCAGACCCTGCCATCCTCTATCACCAGACGGTTTGTTCCAAGAGGTCCTGTAATTTCCTGCATCCGGTTCTCGGAAAGCCTGTATTTCCCGTATTCTTTTCCCTGTACACTCACTACCACCCAGACTCCCTCCTCCCGTGTCTGCACAAGGTGAAACACCCCGAACAGCAGACCCGAAAGAAGCAGAAGTCCCAGGAGGAGAATCCCATCGTTTCGCTTCATATTTGTCCTTCTGTTTTATCCTTCTGTCTTCATTGCCTCAATTGCACGGATTCTGGTGGCGCGTCTTGCCGGAAAATATCCGGAGAGCAACCCTACCAGCATTCCGAATGCCACCGCCGCAAACGGAAGCCAGAACGGAATGACAGAAAGTCTCCCCGTAGTTTCCGTTCCTACCAGCGAGCTCATAAGGCCGCTACCGTATTTGTTAATTAAAAACGACAAAATATAGCTAAAAGCAACGCCAATGATGCCACCCAGCAAACCAATCAGACCTGCCTCCAGCAAAAACTGCCGCTTTATATCGCCTACCAGACAGCCAAGCACCTTCATAATACCGATTTCCTTTGTCCGTTCGTAAATTGACATTATCATCGTATTCGCAATATTGATGGCAGATACCAGCATCGCAATACTTCCGATGGCTCCTAGCACTATTTGCAGCATATTCGAGGTTTCCTTCAGCGGCTCCATATACTGCATGTCGCTGTAGGTTGCATAGCCCAGTTCTTCAATCGCATCCTGCACCTTTGAAACATTATCAATGTTATCCGCATTGATTTTGATTTCCTCATAGGTTTCAACGGAGGAAACGGCACGTTTCCGGTCCTCTAATGTCAACGAATTTGCGTATTTCTGCCAAATCTCTTTAAAATAATCAATGTCCATATAAATGTTATAGCTGTATTCGTAATTATCCGTCTGCTCCATCATGGCAATATCCGTAAATGCCAGCTCAAATTCCCTTTTTCGCGGATGAGTCTGATAATCGTTAAACTTCATGATAACCTTCTCCGTTAAAGGGTCTATCGTCTTTTCTTCATAATTTCTGCCGCTGAAACTATAAAAATACTCCATACTTTCCGGACTCAGCACAATCGTGGTCGGGTTCTCCTTTGTCGGATAGCTGCCGTACTCCAGTGCAGGAAACTCAAACGCTTCAAAAGCCTCGCAATCCATTGCATATAACATCGCGCCGCCCTCATACTTTCCGCTTTCTAAGCGGATGTATTTACTGATAACCGGTGAAACAGCCTTTACATGGTCAATTCCCTTTAACAGCTCCACCACAGAATCATCCAGCACCTGTTCCTTGGAACCGACATAATTTTCGTCATCATCATAAATCGCTCCGTACTTTTGCACACGGATTAACGTCATGCTGCCATTTTGCATAATTGTTTCGTCAAAGCTTTGATTGACGCCCATACCGATGGACACCATTACCACAATAGAAATCGTGCCGATTACTACACCGATTACCGTCAGCGCGGTTCTTGCCTTCCGCCGCATCAGGTTACGGAAGGCAAGCTTTAGTAAGTCACTAATCCTCATACAAATCCATTCCCTTTTTAATTTTGCGTTTTGCCGCAAGAAGTCCAACCAACACACCGAGTACCAGAGACGCAAAGCCAACGCCGCCCACAAAAATCCATGAGCTCAGCAGCCCGTCTGCTCCTGATGCCTGCTCTGTACTGCTAAAGCTTTCCTCCATGTAGCCCATGCCGGCATCATTCATATATATTTCAGTACCTACCATGCTTTCCTCAACCATTCTTTTCGTTTTCCCCTTTCCCCGGTCTTACCGGTTTATTCTATCCTTCTACTCTTCATCCTTCTTTAACTTTTTCTTATAGCAGGCAAGCCGGATTCCTCTTGTCACAAACAGGGAAACAAGGAAAAGGATCACATCTGCTGCTATAAAGACCGGAAGAGACACGATTGGTTTTGCCTGTTCCTCTGAATCCGGATTGATTACAGGAATCTCCGGCATTTCTCCCGGATCCTCCCAACCGATATCTCCGCCCATTTCCATGATATATGCACTGATATCCGTTGTATACGTTACCTCATCCCCGTTACTGTCCTCCATGTGTATCGTCAGGGTGCCGACAGCATCTCCCGCTGTCAGCGGAATAATATCCATCTCCACATAATCCGGATAGCCTGCCTGAAGTGTGCCATAATAATAGGAGCCTCCGTTCGCCACCTCAAAGTCACCCTCTACCGTAAAAAATACATTGTTCAGCATGGACTTTCCCATGTTGTAGATGGAAAAGGACAACGGCGTAGACTGATTTGCATACGGCGTACTCCAACCGCCGACAGATACATTTTCTACCGAAACACGCAGATTTTCCTTAATCAGCAGCATCTTGGTTTCCGTTACCACCACACCGTCTCCGGAGCTTTCCGCCTTTGTCATACCATCATACTCATATTCCATCTGAATATTCACCGGATAGCTTCCGGTCGTTGCTGCCGCACTTGCCTTCAGATTGATTACGATTGCTTCGCTCTCTCCCGGTGCAATGCTCTGCAGGAAAAAGCTGTTGCTGCCCTTTGTCACAGAAAACATTTCGCTGGTTACCGTCACCTTAATATTCTTCGCCGCAGTCTCGCTATGCGTATTGTATACTTCAAACTGAAAGTCAAATTCCTCTCCTGCCTTTACCTGCTCAATGCTGGTAGAAAACTCGGATACCATCAGCTTTGGCTTACTGTTTCCAAGGCTTTCCTTCTCCTGTACATTCAGAACATACAGGTCAACGCTTTCCGAATTCTTTTCTCCGTTTCCGTCCAGATAAGTATAATTCACACCCAGCGTATTCATCCCGGCATTTATCTCCGCACCGGCAATAACCTGAACAGACACCTTTTTCTTCTCACCTGCCCTGATGGTTCCAACATACTGATACGGCTCTGCGTTCACCGGCTCAAAACCGGTACCCGGCGTATATGTAACAAAAAGCTTGGTTTCCGTATCATCCTTTTCCCCCGTATTTTCCATAAAAAAGGTCAGTGTTACCTTTTCTCCTGCCTTCGGCTTTTCCGGGGACTGGCTTACATGATTTATAAGCAGTGTACCTGTTTTTGTTTCCCCACCGGCAGGCAAATCAAGATTTAAATACACTACATTATTATCGTCTGCCGTATAGGAAACTCCATCACTGTCCTTATAGGTAATCTGTAACGGCAATGTTACCAGCGGCTGCGTCACATTCTCCAGAATCTTGACCTTTAAGGATATCTGCTTTGCATCCTTCTGCTTCATGTCGCCCAATTTTCTTGTATAATTCGTATATTCCGGAAGCAGGGCACCGCCGGAATAATCCGCCGACAGACACACATTTTTCGCTTCGATTTCACCATTATTTGTCACCGTAAAGGAAATCTCCGTACTGCTGCCCGGCGTTAAAGCTCCGGAAACGGTAAGATTACTGATTGCAAGCTCTGCCGGAAGCTTCTCCTCCGTCACTACACCTGTCAATGTAATCCGCTGGTCATAGCTCATGGTTCCTTCGGTAATCACCGTCCCGTCCGGCTGGTAATCCGCATAGCAGATTGCAAAGTCATACCTTCCGATTTTTGCATTTTCCTTTACTGTAACGGTAAATTCCAGTGTAGAATCATAGGCATAGGAAATACTATTGTCCTCTGTCCATTTCTTTCCGTCAATCATCTGGTAGCTTTGTATTTTACTTACCTCAAACGGAGCTCCCTCTGAAAGCTCTACAGAAAATTTCGGATTCATGATATGATCCGTCACTGCCCGTACCGGCAGCTCTACCGTAATCGTTTCTCCCGGTACAAGCAGGATTTCCTGATTTGCTTCCTTCCCCACCATAAGGTTGGAATAAGCGGCCGCCTGAGCCTCACGTACAGACCATTCTGCTCCTAGGCCAAATAACATTGCTGCAGTCATCATAACTGCCAATAATTTTTTCTTCATTTCTGATTCCTTTCCTTTCCCTGTTCTATCAATTCTGCTGTACCCTCTGTCTCCGGCTTTTCCTGTGCTTCCGTTTCCTTTGACAGCTTCGTTTCCCTTGTCTTCTCCGTTTCCTGTTCTCCGCCCCGTTCCTTCAAAAGTCTGCGCGACACCTCTCGCAGGTGCTCCTGCATATTTTCCTGCTTATCACGCTCTGTCACTTCAATGCTCTGAATCTTTCCGTCCAGAATATGTATAATCTTATCCGCATAGGCTGCCAGGCTCCGGTCATGAGTAACCATAACGATTGTCTGATTGTTATCTCTTGCCATCTGCTGAATCAGCTCCATAACCTCAATGGTGGTTCTGGTATCCAGATTTCCTGTCGGCTCATCCGCAAACACAATTTCAGGCTTTGCCACAAAGGCCCTGGCAATTCCCACACGCTGCTGCTGGCCGCCGGACATTTCCTTCGGTTTATGGGTCAAACGGTTCTCCAAACCAACCTTAACCAGCATATCCCGTGCCAGCTTTTTGCGTTTCTTAACCCTGACCCTCTTAAATACCAGCGGAAACTCCACATTTTCCACCGCCGTCATGGAGTTAATCAAATTATATGCCTGAAATACAAAGCCGAGATTCCGTTGCCGAAACCTTGCCAGATTGTTTTCGTTCATTTTCGTAATATTTTTTCCTTTAATCAAAATCTTTCCGGAGGATGCCTTTTCAATCCCTGCCATCAGATTCAGCAAAGTAGATTTACCGGAGCCGGAGGTACCGAGCAGGCAGCAAAACTCTCCTTTTTTTATATCAAAGCTGACATCATTCACCGCATAAATCTTTTCGTTTCCCATGCGGTAAATCTTTTTCACATTCACCAGTTCTATAATCTTTTCCGGCTCTTTCTCCATGAACCCTGCACTTCCTCCTCTATACTTCTATACAATGATGTCAGGGCAGACCGTATCCTGACCCTGATATCATACAATGTAAGCTTTCTCTTCCCACCTTATTAAAGCATCCCGGAAAATATTCCGTCTTACAAAGTAATCTTATCACACTGTTATAAATAATTCACTAGAAAAATTCTTAATAATTTATTACGATTTAAGTTCTGTTCCACAGTGCCGCATAGCTTCCGTTTTAATCGGTAAACAATATTATGGGGCAGCAGCCCTACACGGCTTCTGCCCCATTTATCATTTTACCTGTACCACTCTTTATTGAATTCATCAAACAACGGATCGTAGTTCGCATCCTCCTCGAATACGGAGGTCTTCAGGTTCTCCAAGTCCAAGGTCGGCTCCTTGCCGTATACGTGATAATTGAAATAGTCAATGATATAACGCATATCCTCTTCAATGACTGCATGACCCTCCTTGTGAATATTCACTGCAATGTGATCCTCCAGACCAAGGAAGTCAAAGATAGAGTTCGCCGCCTTATAGCACAAATACATAGACGGTGCATTCACCCAGTCCTCATAAACACAGGAGCCGATAATGAATAAGTATCTGTCCTCGTCTGCACACAGGGAAGCAAGCATGTACTGGTCTACCGGAAGATAGGTTACATCCGAAAAATTCAGGAACATATCGTTGAACCAGCCCTGTTCTCCGGTTGCCTGTAAGCTGCCAAGCGGTTCATTCTGCGTATAGGTATATGCGTCGGTTACACCCTTTGAGGTAAAGTCATAAGTCTTTCCCTCCGATGTATAGCGGTATACCGCAAGTCCGCCTGCACCGGAGCAGGATGGTGCCACCAGTTTAAATCTGGTCTCAAACGCACCGCAAACTGCTGCTGCCTTACCCCAACGCGAAACACCGGTTATAATCGAATTTTCACTATTAATGCTGAGCTCTGCGCCAAGGCCTGCCTCTAACGCATCAAGCACCTTGGAGGCTCCCCACGACCACGCAAGAAGTACGCCGGTCTGCTCCTTCCAGCTTTCGCCGTAAGGATACAGCTGATAAAAGGCACCGGTATGCTTGTTATCATCGGATGCAATTTCATAGGTATTTAAAATTATGACAGCATAGCCGTTTTCCAATGCCACATTTTCCTGAATGCCGCCATGCATACCGACAATCACCGGCCAACCGCCAGCCGGCATCTCACACTTTGCCGCATCCGGAACAGAAACCGTTACAGTAAAGGCTGCCGTCCTGTCCTCGCGCTCTACTGTGATTTTTAAGGAGGCTCCGTTTAATTCATAGGACACGTTTTCTCCCGTACCGTCACGCCATACGCCATACATATAATACTGGTACATCCCGTTTAACTCTTCCGCACGGGCTTCCCAATCCTCTGCCGTCTCTACATAGGTACCGTCTAAAAACTGATACGGGTCCGGAAGCGCTTCCACGGCCTCCAGATTCTTTGCGGAAACATAGCCGCTGCCATCATTCAGCTGCGCTACCGCTGCCTTTAACTCTGCCAATGCGGTGTCAACCTCCTCCTGTGTTGCCGTCTCACTTGCCAACAGCTCCTGTGCCTTCTGCTTCGGTGCATCCAACACCTCCGGATTTGCATACAGGGTCAGGTTATACTTACCTACCTGCTTGATGAAGCCCTCTAACTGACTCTTCACGACCTTCCCCTCATCGCCCTCCTTACAGGTAAGAATCAGCTCACCGAACACAGAAGGATTCTGCCAGCCGGTACCGGTAGCATCAAACACATTCGTGGTACTCATACGGCTGTTCATCATTCCGGCATCGTTCAGCTGCAAATCAAACCCCATAACCGTACCGTTAATCGGCGTACCGTTCCAGGCTACTGCCGCTTCAATAACATAACCGGTTTCATAGTCATCCTCGTCCTTCAATACCCTGGCTGCGGAAATAAACCGGGTCGGGTCGCCCGCATCCGTGCTGCGGCTGTTTGCATAATTGACGCGGTAATGCACATCATCCTCCTGATAAGAGCCCGCCTTATCATTTAACTCATCCAGAAAGATTTCCATAGAGTCCTGCTCGTAGGTATTCATACCGGACTTGTTTAATACATCATCCTCTACAATCGTCAGAACATACAAATAATTTTCGTCCCACAGTACCTTCCACTCAGTCACCGGATATACCGAAGGAGTAGAAAACACCTCCGGAAAAATCGAGGAAGCATATCCCCAGACTGCGTCAATCTCACCATCCAGCACCGGAGTTCCGTAAACTGCATTCACCCTGCCTTCCGCGTCAAAGGCCTCCATCTTCGGCTCTGCTGAAACCGGTATCGGCGTCGGCGTACCGGCAGCCTCCGGATTCTCTGATGGCGTTACCCCCTCTGTCGGTGTGATATCCTTGTTCTCCTCGGCTTCCGGTGTTTTGGCAGCCTCCGTGGTCGGATTCTCACCGCCTGTCTCCTTTGCATTGTTACAGCCGGCAAATGCTACAACAAGCATGGCAACAAGTGCTGTAACCGCAAAAAACCTCTTCTTTTTCATAGTTCTCCGTCCTTTCCTTCTTTCCTGAAGCCATACGGCTGCTTTCCATTTTCTTTTTTCGCATACCGCAAACTTTCACAGCTATCATTCTATCGCATTTTCTAATTTTTCGCTTCGCAAATCTTGCTAAAATTCTATAAAATCTAGGCATTTTTCACAGAAAGGCATGGCTTGCACTTGATTTTTTTGTAAAAATTGTGTATACTGGTATCACAAATAAACAGTATTTTATGCTTCATCCTGAACAGATTAGAAAGGGGGATTTTTTATGAATAAAGTCATTACTATCAGCAGGCAATACGGCAGCGGCGGAAGAGAAATCGGTTCCAAGCTAGCACAAAAACTCGGTATTCCGTTCTATGACAACGAACTGATTACCCGTGCCGCAAAGGAAAGCGGATTTGCTGAAACTGTTTTTGAAAATGCTGAGAAGAAGGCCACCAACAGCCTTTTATATTCCATTGCAATGGGCATGAGCTCCTATGGCAGCCAGGATCTTGGTTTTTCCAATCTTTCCCTTGACGACCGCATTTATATCGCCCAGTCCAACGTCATACGCAAGGTCGCGGAGGAAGGTCCGTGCGTCATTATCGGCCGTTGTGCTGACTATGTACTGAAGGATATGGAGCATGTTGTTCACCTGTTTATCCATGCCTCCCTGCCGTTCCGCATTGAGCGTGCAGTCACCATTGACGGTGTTGAACGGAAACGTGCGGAGGAGGTTATTCTCAAGAACGATAAGCGCCGTGCCAACTACTATAACTACCATTCCGGTGAAAAGTGGGGCGTTGCCACCAATTACCACCTTTCCATCGACAGCAGCTATCTTGGCATTGACCATGCGGTAAACAGCATTTATACCTTTATAAAAGAACTGGATTAGAATGGCGTTTTCGCGCTGTTCAGGCAGGCTTTCAACCTCAAAAGGGGCAACCGCATATCGCCGGCTGCCCCTTTTCCTTATTCTCATTCATTTAATCCGTTTTCTCTGCCTCCAGCATTTCAATCAAGCCTTCCCAGTCAAAAGCCTTATCCTCCAGATAGTCCTCCATGCCGTCCCGCCAGATGCGTAATTCTTCCTCATACTTCTGATACTTTTCTTTATTCCACCGCTTTTTCTTCTTTTGGCAGTCCGTAGAAAGGAAGGTAAGAAACTCCATAAAATCCTCTTCCGTCTCCACACTGCCAAGCCGCTCATTTAACACAGCAATTTCATCAGCAAACTCATTTCTTCCCTCGATGACATACACAAGCAGCTTACATGTAACGCCGCTTCCGTCCTGCGCTTCCACCGTAATCACGGCGGCTCCCGGCTTTTGCGCCTCCAACAGACCATTTTCGTCCACCGTCACAATATGCGGACGCGAAGAGGTAAAGGTTACCTCCTGACTGGTTGCGGTGCGTGGATAAATCGTAGGATCCAAAGAATAGTTTCTGCCTGTCCGCAGGGTAATCTCCGGCTCATCCAGCTCAATTCGCTCCGTGTAAATCCATTCCGTACAATCCGCAATAATATAAGTACCCGGCTGGAACATCTTGAACTCATAAGCACCGTCCTTTAAAAACTCTCCATTCATCTGTGCCAGAATCGTCTTACGGTTTGTGGTATAGAACACCGCAAAGCTTTCCTTATCAAAGCCCTCCGGCACCGTTACCTTCACCGTCATTGGAAGATGCAAATCCATTTCGGGGTCTGCAAAGGAAACCTCGTATGCCAGATATTCTTCCGTTTTTACCACCCGCTGTACCGCCTTTTGCACCTGCTTTGCATTTACCTTTGTCACGATAATCGCATCCGTATTTGCTTTTGCGTCCACTGCAATATTAATCCGTGAGTAATAGGAACCGCTCCGTACAAATGCCTCCACCCCATTGCTATAATCGATAATTTCCGCTTCCACACCACGCACACTGATATACGCAGTTGCCTGTCCGCAAAAAACCGTAATTACATTGTCACCTATATTGTAAATAACTGACCCCGACAGAGTAAAATTTGTCACGGTATCCTTCGTGTTATCATTAAAGACAGCCGTTACCTTAATATCCTCCGGTGCAACCGTCTTCCCGACCACAACCGGAAGTCCGGTATACTCTGCCTGAATACTTACTACCGTTTTGGCAAGACCTTCAATGGTTACCTTTTCCGACAGTCCCGCATAGGAAACCACGACAGTGTTGCTTCCCTCCTTCTGCACAATGGAAGGAGAAATTTCAAAGCCTGTAATCCGTTCCATGGAACCGTCATTATAGGAAACAGAAACATAAAAGTCATCCCTCTTCGGTGCATTTCCCACTACCACCGGTGCACCCACATAATTGGCATACAACGTCTTTACCTTTTTGACTTCCCTGCCAAGAACCGTAAAGGAAACCGTCTCTCCCTCATAAAGAATGAAAAATTCATTGGTTCCTACCTGCGTCACCCAGGAGCTTGCAAGTGTATAATTCGTAACTCTCTCATTTGTGCCGTCAGTATAAAACGCATACACCGTGATTTCATCCCGTTCCAGCTGTTCCCCTACCGTTACCGAATTTTTACCATAATATGCATTCATAAACTGAAGCTTTTTTCCCTTTACCACAAGTGTTGTACTTATTCCGTCATAGCTTACCCTGATTTCATTCTCTCCTGCGTTCTTCACAACATAGGTGGATAAGGAATAATCCTTTAGCTTTACATAGCTTCCGTCAGAATAAAGTCCCATCACCGTCAATTCATCCAAATCTATGGAATGTCCTACCAGCACAGTATCCCCCATATAAACTGCCGTAATGGCTGATAGCTTCTTTTCCGTTTTCTTCGCCTCTCCCGTCCCCGGAAACAGAAAAGAACCCAGAAATGCCAGCACTGCCATAAGAAAAACTGTCCTGAGCTGTTTTGGAATTTTCATACCGCACCTCCAATCGGGCAGACTGCCCCATAGAATATATCGGAAGAAACCCACGCAGACATAACCCCTCCGTCAAAAATCTTTTCGTTTTGTAAAAACAAAACCGACTGCAAAGGTGGGTGCGCCACAGTGACTAAACCGTGACAATATTTGTGCGGCACCTTCA
>CAZCON010000022.1:11244-11398 GCA_964500085.1 uncultured Lachnospiraceae bacterium | reverse complement strand
TCGCGCTGCCCGAACCTCGCGGCTTCCCGCCGCTCGGTCGCGGGCGCGTTCGCATGACTGCCACCGGTTAGGAAGCATGCTTCCTAACCGGTGGCAGTCATGCGAACGCGCCCGCGACCGAGCGGCGGGAAGCCGCGAGGTTCGGGCAGCGCGA